>NZ_PNCP01000045.1:0-93347 GCF_005886115.1 Pseudoalteromonas sp. S4492 | reverse complement strand
GTTTTCTTGCCTCAAAATAGACCACTTAATTAAGCGAATTGGTATAAACGAAGTTTACGTAATCTTGAACGATTATTCAAAATAAACCTTGAAGTATGTTTGTTTCGCCCTTATCTTGAATGTATGTTCAAGATAAGGATAAAACCATGACAACCGATTTACTTTCTCCATTTAAACTAAATGACAGCATTGAGCTGCAAAACCGTGTACTAATGGCACCACTGACACGCTGTATGAGCGACGATAATCTCGTACCAACCCAAGCAATGGTTGATTATTATGCACGCCGTGCCGATGCGGGCTTAATTATTAGCGAAGCAACGATTATTCGTCCAGATGCGCAAGGTTACCCAAATACACCGGGTCTATTTACCAGTGAACAAATTCAAGGCTGGAAAAAAGTCACCGATGCTGTGCACGCCAAAGGCGGCAAAATGTTTGCTCAGCTTTGGCACGTAGGTCGTGTTGCACACCCTCACTTTTTTGGTGGTGATGTTCTGGCACCATCAGCAATTGGTGTAGAAGGTTCGGTACCGAGAATGCGTGAGTTAACTTACGTTACTCCAAAAGCGGCAACCATCGAAGACATCCAAGGTTTGATTGCTGACTACGCAAAAGCAGCGGAAAATGCAATTGAAGCGGGTTTTGACGGGGTTGAAATTCATGGTGCGAATGGTTACTTAATTGATCAATTCCTACACTTTGCTGCCAACCAACGTGAAGACCAATACGGTCAAACACCAGAAAACATGTCGCGTTTTGCTCTTGAAGTCGTTGATGCAGTAGTGGCAGCAATTGGTGCAAATAAAACTGCATTACGTTTATCGCCAGGTGCGTATTTTAATATGACCGAAAGCGACGGTGATAAAGCGGTATTCGATTATCTATTACCAGCCCTTGAAACACGTAATCTTGCGTACTTACATGTGGGTATTTTTGATGACAGCATGCGCTTTGCAAGCTTAGGTGATAAGTCGGCGTCTGAATATATGCGCGGTGCGTACAAAGGTACCTTAGTAGGGGTAGGTAGCTATAGTTTTGAGGCGGCTAATCAAGCTATCGATAACAACCAATTTGATTTAATTGCGATTGGTCGCCCATTCATTGCGAACCCAGATTACATCAGTAAAGTTAAAAATGGTGAAGCATTAACACCATACAGCGACGAAATGCTGGCTGAATTGATTTAAGAAAATCTAATAATATTGTCCAACCAACAAGCGCTCAGTTAATTTAACTGGGCGTTTTTTCTAATACTTTCTTATATATTAAACAGTTAAGTCTTAAATCTGCCATGAAAATGCATTAATTGTTTAACTGTTGTGTCAAAAATTTTGACCCTAAATGTAATACACGCTCTGCATACTGTGCCCGCTTTTAAATACGTAACCTTGGAAAAACAATGAGCACAGTAGCAAAAAAAACCAAGCTAAGCCTTGTGATCGCAACGCTTTTAGCAACATCGGCACATGCAAACACGACTAACGAAATTGAAGAAATTACCGTTGTTGCAAAGCCAACCAGTTATGCAAATAACGTTATTGAACCTGCCATGCTTGAGCAACAAAGTTCAGTATCAAGTGTGTTAGCCGTGATTGATAACCTACCGGGTATTAGCATCAACGAAGGTGATGCATTCGGTGGTGACGACTGGTCAACCACCATTACTATGCGTGGCTTTAGTATCGATGGTAATCAACAGCAATTAGGTATGACGATTGATGGTATTCCTAATGGCGGTTCTAACTATGGTGGCGGTGCAAAAGCAAACCGTTACTTAGACAGCGAAAACTTAGCAACAGTTGAAGTAGGGCAAGGTACGTCTGATATTGCCTCTGCATCACTCGAAGCATTAGGTGGTACTTTTAATTTTGTGAGTGCACAACCGAGCACAGAGCAAAGCACTACGTTTGCTTACACAACGGGCGATCATAACGCTAGCCGTTACTTTGTTAAGCACGAAACCGGCACTGTGTTTGATAACACGCAAGCTTATATCAGCTATTCGCAAACAGACACCAGCCGTTGGGTTGGAGATGGTAGCAATGGTGGTAAAGACAACCAGCACATCGAAGCGAAGTTTGTATCAGACTTTAGCGACTTAACCGTAACGGGTCGTGTTTCGTATGATGATGTTCATGAAATTAACTATAACAGCATCAGCATTAGTGAGTTTGAACAAAACCCTGATTGGGATCGTTTAACTTGGAATTGGACTGGCGTGCCGCATTTTGATCAAATGTTTGCTGAGGGCTGGGGTACACTGCGTGAAAATACCCTTGCGTATGTAAAGTTTGATTACGCGTTAAGTGCCACTTCAAACTTAAGCTTGTCGCCTTACTATCATAAAAATTCAGGTCGTGGCGATTGGATCCCGCCTTATTTAACGTCGCCGGTTGATGGCGATGGCAATCCAACAACGATTGGCGGCGAAAATGCTGGCAGCTATGGCTTTACAGATAGCGAAGGCAACCCACTTGCACCAGCTGCAGGTTGTACGGCAAGTTTAGAATGGCCATGGTCTTCAGGCCCTGGCTTAAACCCAGCCTGTTACCCAGATGATGCGATTCCAGTTATGTCGTATCGTCATACTCACTATAAAAAAGACCGCTTAGGTATGACCGGTGAATACCAAGTAACCCTTGCTAATCATGATATTGAAGCCGGCTTTTGGTTTGAACAAACAGACCGCGATGAGTCACGTGACTGGCATAAAGTTATTGACGCCCGTGTCTATCATCACTTTGACCATACGCCGTATTGGACACAGTACAAGAACACTTTCGAAACAGATACATTCAAATGGTACGTACAAGATTCAATCAGTTTAGGTGATTTCACGCTTAATTTAGGTGCTAAACAGTATCTTGTTGAGCTGCAGCGTTATAACCATTTTGAAGATGAATACTCAGATAAAATCGACAGTGATTCAGACGTGCTATTCAGCGGTGGTGTGCTGTATCAGCTATCTGCAAGCACAGAGTTATTTACCAGCTACAGCGAAAACTTTGCAGCAATTAAAGATGGTGTACTTGAACGTGATTCATCAACACTGACCGAAATTGAACCTGAAACAGCTGAAAACATCGACCTAGGTGTGCGTTACAGTGATGACCGTTTACGTTTAACGGCAACCGCTTACAGCATCGAATTTGATAACCGTATTACCTTTATTGCTCCGGGCAGTGATACCGATGGTATTGACTACACGATTGGCACGAACGGTTCTTACATCAACGTAGGTGGTATTGAGTCAACGGGTGTTGAGCTTTCTGCAAGCTATATGCTGACTGACAAATGGAACCTTTACACATCGTATACGTACAATAACTCTGAGTATCAATCGAACGATCCAAGTGCTTACAACAGCGAGGGTGAGTTACTTGAAGATGCATCAGCCAGCTTTAAAGCGGGTGATGAAGTGATTGACTCAGCACAAGATTTATTTGTGGTATCGGCAGACTACTACAGCGGTGATTTCCGCTTTGGATTATCGGCTAAATACACAGGTGAGCGTTTAGGTGCATGGACTGATGAACAAACTCGTTCACGTAACAAAGTTGATGGTTATACCTTGGTTGATTTAAACATAGGTTATAACACCAGTCTTGATTCAGGCGTGTTTAAATCACTCGACCTTGCATTTGTGGTGAATAACCTGTTTGATAAATCATATCTCGCAGGTGGTACAGGTAATGGCTCTACCTACTTTATTGGTGCACCACGTACCGCAGCTTTAACACTGACAGCGCAGTTTTAAGTAATAAGCTAACGTTTTAAATAGCCCATCGTTGATGGGCTTTTTTGCAGGTGAAATATGAAAAAATTAATTTTAGCCACGGCGGTGGTAGCGGCAGCACTATTAAGCTTAAACAGTAAAGCTGCCGACAATGTAGTGCTCGTTACTCTTGATGGCCTTCGCTGGCAAGAAGTGTTCTCTGGTGCAGATAAAAACCTAATCGATAACACTGATTTTGTTGCAGATACAGATGAACTAAAGGCGCTTTTTTGGCGAGATGACCAAACAAAACGAACTCAAGCGTTAATGCCATTTTTTAGCGAAACATTGGCAAAGCAAGGCGTTTTGATTGGCGATAGAACTCAAGGCTCATTCATGTCGGTAAGCAACCCGTGGTATTTCTCATACCCTGGTTACAGTGAAATTTTAACCGGTATGGTAGATGAAAATATCGATAGTAACGATAAAGTGCCTAACCCCAATAAAACCATTTTAGAGAGTTTAAATACTCAGCCAGAATTTAAAGGTAAAACCGCGCTTTTTGGTAGCTGGGATGTGTTTCCCTATATTGTAAATCGTGAGCGCAGTGGGGTTTATGTTAATGCTGGCTTTGAAACTTTTGATGCGGTGAAGTCAAAGGAAGTGACTCTGCTAAACCAAATGCAAAGCGAGATCCCAAGTCCTTGGCACAATGTTCGCCTCGACAGCTTTACCTACCGATTTGCCAAACAATATTTATTAAATAAACAGCCGCGTTTGCTGGTTATTAGCTTGGGTGAAACCGATGACTTTGCCCATAACGGTAAATACGATGCCTATTTAAAATCGGCTAAACAAAGCGATGCGTTTATTCGTGACCTTTGGCAAACAATTCAACAAACACCGGGCTATAAAGACAATACCACATTGATCATCACGACCGATCATGGCCGTGGCAGTCATGCTGATGATTGGCAGCATCATAGTTCGAAGCGTGCTTTGGCACGTTCGGAGCAAGGAAAGCAGCGTTTTCCAAACGGCATTGTTGGCTCTGAGCATATTTGGTTAGCAGCGATTGGCCCAGATATAAAAGCAACAGGCTTAATTAAGCCAAGCAATGAGCTCAAACAAGCGCAAGTAGCGGCAACTGTGCTGAATATTTTAGGCGTCAACAGTCAGCAAGTTAACCCGAAAATGGCCGCGCCAATTAAGGAGATTTTAAAATGAGTTTAACTTTTAGTTTGTTTAAAAGCGCCTTATCTGGGTTAATGCTGGTTAGTAGTGTGAGTGCGATTGCCGCGCCAAGTAAAATTTTGTTTGGCTCATGTGGTCATCAAGACAAGGCTATTCCGATTTTTGATGCCATCAACAAAGAGCAAGCCGATTTATTTATGTTCCTTGGCGATAACATTTATGGTGATACCGAAGATATGTCGGTACTTGCTGATAAATACCAACGTTTAGGGCAAAAGCCGGGCTTTAAAACATTACGTGCGAATACGCCAATCATTGCCATGTGGGATGACCACGATTATGGCGAAAATGATGCTGGCAGTGAATACCCGAAAAAACAGCAGTCACGAAAAATCATGCTCGACTTTTGGCAAGAGCCTGCGGATTCTGCTCGCAGGACTCGTGAAGATGGTATTTACACTTCGTACACGTACGGTGAAGGTGAGCAAACAGTAAAAGTCATCATGCCTGATCTGCGTTTTAATCGCGCACCGTTAAATCACGTATCGGCGATAACCTACCAACTTGAGCGAAAACCTGCAAAACAAGGGCCTTATAGCCCAACAACTGATAAAAACGCCTCTATGCTTGGCGAAAGCCAATGGCAATGGCTCGAACAAGAGCTTAAGTCAGATGAGAAGATAAAAATCATTGCCTCAAGCTTGCAGCTATTAGCTGATTTTACAGGCTGGGAGTCATGGGCAAATTATCCGGCTGATCGTGAGCGTTTATTTGCGCTTATTAAAAAGCATAAAGTAAATGGTGTGATTATTGTCAGTGGCGATACCCACTGGGGTGAGCTGTCTAAGTATCAACAAAACCTAGATTACCCGTTATATGAGATGACTAGTTCTGGGCTTACCGAAAAGTGGAAAGATGTTAGCCCTAATAAACACCGTGTGGGTGATTACACTCATGAAGTTAACTACGGCGATTTAACAATCGATTGGCAAAAAGCAGACCCTACCATTCGTATTGCGCTTAAAGGGATTAAGGGGGATGAGATAATGCACACCGAGTTTGCGTTATCGACGATAAGCCCATACCAGTAAATATTGCCTGCTGCGCATATCCTAAACACATGCCCGCAGCTCATGCCCGCAGTTCATGCCCGCTAACATGGAATAAGCCTTGTTTGCGGGTATTTCTCTCTATCCCATCTAATTAAAATATCTTACACTGTGTCAATTAGTTAGTTTCAAGCAAGGACAGTGTAAAGTGCTGAATATAATTCAATCAAATCGCATGGAAGCACTGCAAGCGCGGTTTCACGCTCTTCTTAAAGTTAATCCGTTAACGAGCCCTTTTAAAAAAGAAATTGTGCTCGTGCAGTCACCGGGTATGTCGCAGTGGCTAAAAATAGGTTTAAGCGAACACTTAGGGATTGCCGCTCAGGTCGATTTTCCGCTGCCTTCGAGTTTTATTTGGCAGCTTTACCAACAATTATTGCCAGATGTACCCAGTGAATCTCCGTATAACAAAGCGAACCTTGCTTGGAAGCTGTTTGCGATTTTACCAAACTGCATTGATGAGCCGCTGTATTTACCACTTAAAACCTATTTAGAGGGTGACAGTGAAGGACAAAAAACCTTTGCCTTGTGCGAGAAAATTGCCGACGTTTATGACCAATATTTAATGTATCGCCCTAATTGGATTGCCACTTGGGAGCAGGGCATCGATGAGCTTGATGATGTTGATGTGGGTATTGCGCCATGGCAGCCAGATCTTTGGCGCAAGCTGGTGGCGCACAGTAAAGAGCTTGGGCAAAGCCAATATCACCGCGCCAACATGCAAGACAAACTCCTTGCAGCCCTTGAAAAAATGGACGCAAGCTTATTACCTGAGCGTATTAGTTTATTTGGTATTTCTGCAATTGCGAGCAGCCAGCTTGAAGTGTTTCAGGCTATTGCGAAAAAAACGCAGGTATTTTTGTTTTTCTTCAACCCCAGTGAGCATTACTGGGGCGACACACTCGATGAAAAAACAGCAGCCAAAATTGCTGCTAAATATGCCAAACGCCCGCAGTTACAAGCACTTGAAGACAGCGCTAAAAACCCTGATCACGAGTACTTTTTTATTGGTAATCCGCTACTCTCGTCATGGGGTAAATTAGGCCGAGACTATTTTGAGCAGCTACTACAACTAGATGCGCAGTGGCTAGACGGATTCGATAACGATTTTGATCAAAGCTTGCTATCGCAAATTCAGTCTGAAATTTACCAATTAGCTTTTAAGGGTGAGTCATTAACGCCTGATAAAGAATGGTTCATTAATGACGAAGGCAAACTGCCAATTCAGGCAGATGATACCAGCATTGTGCTGAGCGATTGTCACACTCCACTTCGTGAAGTAGAAAGACTACATGATTACTTGCTCAATTTATTCAATGAAAATAAAGCGCTAACACCGAAAGATATTATTGTAATGATGCCGGATGTTGGCACATACAGCCCGTATATTGAGGCGGTGTTTGGTGGTGCCGAAGGGCGACGCTTTATCCCTTATGCGTTAGCCGATTTAGCGATAGAGCAAGAAAAACCTGTGCTTAGCTCGTTTGCCAGTTTAGCTGATTTACCTTACTCACGCTTTGGTGTGTCTGACATTCTTGATTTACTGCAAGTCACACAAATTGCCGAAAAATTTAACCTCGAAGCCCATGAATATGAGCAAATTGGTTTTTGGCTTGAACGCGTTGGCGTTAAATGGGGCTTAGATGCCGCCCACAAAGACAGTTTTGGCTTACCCGCAATAGATTTAAACACTTGGCAACATGGCCTAAACCGCTTGTTATTAGGTGTTGCACAACGTGATGAACAATTGCCGTTTTCGGGGATTTACAGTGCCGATGAAGTTGAGGGCATGGCATTAAATACTTTAAATAAACTCATTGAATTTATTGATGTACTGGCCCGTTATAAAGCTAAGCTTCAAGCCGATGCACCGCTTAACGAAAAGGCAGAAATTCTAAAAGAGTTATTAAACGATGTGTACAGCGATGAAGGCGAACAAAGCTGGGATTTATTAGTACTGCAAAAAGTGCTCGATACACTGATTAAGCATTATGACAATGGCGATTACCAACAAGCTGTTTCGCAGCGCATTGTTAGTTACCTTGTAAAACAAGGTATTCAAGAAAAAGGCGTAGGACAGCGCTTTTTAGTGGGGCAAGTTAACTTTTGTACGCTGATGCCAATGCGTGCAGTGCCATTTAAAGTGGTGTGCATGCTAGGTTTAAATGATGCGGATTATCCGCGTACCGTTCAGCCAATCGGTTTTGACTTAGTGCCTTTCTCAAAACGCCAAAAAGGCGACCGCTCTCGCAAACTTGATGACCGTTACCTGTTTTTAGAAGCGATTTTAAGTGCCCGTGAGAATTTATACATCAGTTATATTGGCCGTTCTTGTTTTGATAACCAACCAAGAATGCCCTCAACTTTAGTGAGCGAGCTTTTGGAATACATAGCCCGTAGTTTTGAGTTTGCTGATAAAGACACTCACTTAAAGCTACCAGAGGCGCTAATTAATTATCAGCACTTACAGCCATTTAACCCAGCTTATTATCTAACAGAGAAAACAGATGACGAGCAAAAAGCAAACAAACCGTTAGCAACACAATTACACAGCTATAACCCTGTGTGGATGCCAACTCAAGCTGTTAACCCTGAGCCACAGCAAGCGCTCAGTGTTCAGCCAGAAAACAGTGTTGAGTTAACTCAGTTTATTCGCAGTATTTGCCAGCCGCACGAGAGCTTTTATCAGCAAAGTTTGGGTTTACGCTTGCCGCAATTTAACGATATCGCTAAAGATGAAGAGCCATTTAGTTTAGATGCATTACGCCGCTACTTTTACCTTGACGAAATTCTCGAAGCGAGCATTCAAGAGCTACCGCTTAATAAAGCGCAAATTATGCAGCGCGGTGAATTACCCCAAGCCCATGTTGGCGACCTTGTGTTTGAAAGTATGCAGCACCGAGTTGATGCGCTTGCTGGGCAAGTGAAAGCGCATATTCAAGGTGATGAAGCATTACCCGTTGAAGTAAATATTAAAGTAGCCAACACCACTTTAGAAGGTTGGTTAAATCATATTTATGGTCAAAAACAGGTGTTTTATCGCACCGCCAGTATTAAAGCAAAAGATGTAATTCGTGGCTTTGTGCATCATTTAGCGGCGCAAATAATGGGCCAGCCAGTTGAAACCCTCATTCTTGGTTTAGACAAGCAAATTAGTTTTTCACCCTTGTCAGAAGACGATGCCCGCAAGTATTTAAACGATTGGTTTTCGCTTTATGAAACGCTTTTAACTCGCCCTGTGGCGTTTTTTCCGGTCAGTGGTTACGAGTACATAAAAACAGATAAAGACATGGTCAAAGCAAACAATAAATTCGCGCCGCAATACATAGGTATAGGTGAAGGTGAGAACCCATACATTCGCTTAACCATAAAAAGCCTTAAAGACTGTGAAGAAGAGTTTATAAAATGGAGCGAGCTGCTGTTATCGCCAATTGTTGAATTAGCACAGGAGGCAGATCATGCAAACGCTTAATCCAATGAGTATGGCGCTGTGTGGGCAAAGCCTTATTGAAGCCAGTGCCGGTACAGGTAAAACCTACACCATCACAGGTTTGTATTTACGGTATTTGTTGGGCTTACAAAAAGCGACCGGTGAAGATGAACAATTGAATACGCCGCTGAGTGTTGAGCAAATACTGGTGGTGACCTTTACAGAAGCCGCCACCCAAGAAATTAAAGACCGTGTGCGGGCGCGTATAATCGATGCCAGAGATGCACTGCTTGGTAAAAAGCCAGATGATGAGCTGATTGAGCAAGTAATTAACGAGGTGACTGACAAACACGCCGCATTTGATTTGCTAGACGCTGCAGCAAAGTCGATGGATGAAGCCGCTATATTCACCATTCATGGCTTTTGTCAGCGAATGCTGAAACAACATGCTTTTGAATCTGGCGTGGCGTTTAACTTAGAGTTTATTTTAGATGAGCGTGAGCTTATTCAAGAAACCCTTAATGACTTTTGGCGTGCCTTTGTTTACCCACAATCAAAAGAGCGAACGCAAGCAATTACCGATATTTTCCCAGTGCCGGCGTCACTGTATTCACAGGTAGTGAGTTTACTCAATAAACAAGGAGCAACAATTACCCCTGAGTACGACCTCGACGATATATGGCAAGCGCGCGACAACTTTGTGGCAAAAGTACCGGCATTTAAAACGGCGTGCCGTGAGAGTGAGTTTATTAATGCTGTAAAAGCATCTGATTTAAGTGGTTCAAAAACCCCAGGTCGAAAAAACAGCCTTGCAGCGCTTGAAGAATACTTAAGCAATGATGAGTTGTTTTTTGTATTTGGTACCAGTAAATACTCGTTTGAAGTGTGGAGCACAGAGAGTTTAAGCGACCCTGCAAATTATAAGAAAAACGGCAGCTTTCTCAGTCACGAAATGCTGGCTCAGTTTGATGAAATGGCCACACTCAGTAGCCTTATCAATAACGGATTGAATATTGCGATAGTGCAATATGCTGCTAAATGGGTGGCTAGTGCATTAGCTAAACGCAAGCAAGAGCAAGGCGTTATTACTCCAGATGACTTACTGAGTAATTTGCATCAAGCGCTTTTAAGTGAGCAAGGCCAAGCATTAAGTGAAAAAATTGCCGCTTTGTTTCCGGTTGCCATGATTGACGAATTCCAAGATACCGACCCAATTCAATATGGCATTTTTAGCCGTATTTATGGCATTAAAAACACCACGCTTGCCATGATAGGTGACCCTAAACAGGCTATTTATGGATTCCGTGGTGCAGATATTTTTACTTATATTGGCGCAAAACAAGCTGTTTCAGAGGACAAGCAATACACCCTAGATACCAACTACCGCTCAAGTGAAGGGGTTGTTGATAGTGTAAACCGCTTATTTGCTAAAAATAAAAATAGCTTTATTTATAACGATGCAATCCCATTTCAAAAGGTTAATGCGAAGGGAAAACCACAAAAAAAAGCGTTTTTAATAAACGGTGAAATGCCAAGTGCGTTTGAATTTTCGGTTTTTGTTGATGAATACGCCGAAGCCAACAACAAGCCAACCAGCAAAGGAGTAGCTCAACAGGCATTGGCTTTGCAATATACGAAAAAAATTACTGAGCTACTCAAGCAAGCCGATGCAGGCGCTGCAACTATTGCAGGAGTACCACTTACTGCGGCTGATATCTGTGTGTTAGTACGTGATCGAAACGAAGCACAGTTGATGAAAACTGCACTGGCAGAAGCCGCCATTGCCAGTGTGTATTTATCGCGAGATAGTGTTTTTAACCAAGAGCTTAGTCATCATTTACTGAACTTTTTAACGGCCTTGCATGGACAGTATGATGAATCATTACTGCGTGGTGTGCTTGCTGGGCCATTGTTTTGCTTAAGCTACAACCGCATTTATGAGCTTCACGAAAATGAAAGTGCATGGCAAGAGCATTTAAACTTTTTTGCTCAGCTTGCTCACATTTGGCATAAACAGGGCGCTATGGCGATGCTCGAGCGTTTATTAAGCCATAATCAGCTCGCAGCACGTTGGCAGGGCTTAGGTTACAACGTTGAGCGCTGGCTCACCGATTTCCGCCATTTAGGGGAAATATTACAGCAAAAGCAAATTGAGCTTGAGGGAACCCATCGATTGCTGCGTTGGTTTGCGCAAAAAGTCAGTCAACAAGATGGTGAAGCGGTGCAAGTACGCTTAGAAAGCGATGCTAATTTGGTGAAAATTGTCACCATGCACGCCTCAAAAGGCTTAGAGTACCCGATTGTATTCATGCCGTTTGCCTGTGGTTATCGCGAAAGCAAAGAAGCCCTTTACCATAAAGACGGTAAGCTGATTTATGACCTTGCTAAAAGTGACGACGCAATGCAAAAAGCAGAGCAAGAGCGCTTGGCTGAAGATTTACGCTTGCTCTATGTGGCATTGACTCGTGCCGTGCATTTTTGCTCTGTGGGTATGTATAACATTTCGCAAGGTCGTAGTGCTCGCCCTGGAATTCAAAGTACCAGCATTGGCCACGTATTATTTGCAGGGTTAGAGATTAAATCGGGCGATGAATGGCGCGCGTTGTTACAACAATTTTGTGAAGGCTCTGCGCACATGCACTATGAGGTGTTTAGCCAAGCAGATGAGCTTGAAAAGTTAACATTTGCTGGTGCAGACAGTGAGCAAGCCTATCAAGTTAATACTGTTAAAGCAGACATTCAGCGTGATTGGCGCTCAACCAGCTTTAGTAGCTTAACGCTGAAAAAGCATACTGAACATATTGAACTTGGCCGCAGTGATGAAGACCACGAAAAAGATGAGTTTTTAGCCCAAAATGCCAATGCTTTAACACCTTACAGCTTCCCTAAAGGCGCAAAGCCGGGTAGTTGTTTGCATGAAATATTTGAGCAATTAGACTTTACTGACCCTTATGCGTTAAAGCGTCCAGCCACTGAGCAAGACGACCACGCACTAGATAAAGTGATCAAAACGTTATTCGAAAAATACCATATTGACGATAGTTGGCAGGAAATGACCGAGCAGTGGATCCTTGCTGCACTGAATTGCCCATTAAACGATAAAGGGCTTAGTTTATCAGTACTTGAGCCCGATACCTGTTTAGTCGAAATGGAATTTAACTTACCGCTGTTATCGCTCTCAAGCGATAAGCTTAACCAAGTGTTAGTAAAACACTTTAACTTACCCGGGCAGCTTGATTTTAGTGAGGTGCAAGGCTTACTAAAAGGCTTTATAGATTTAATATTTTGCTGGCAGGGTAAGTATTATATTCTTGATTATAAATCGAACTTTTTAGGCAATAGTGCGGCTGACTACCACCATGAGCAACTAGAACAGGCCATGACCAGTCATCAGTATCATTTGCAGTATTTAATTTATACCGTGGCACTGCACCGTTTATTAAAACAACGTATTCAAGATTACGATAGCGATACGCATTTAGGGGGTGTTTACTACACCTTCTTACGTGGTATGAGCGAAGGACAAGGGGTGTATTTTAATCAGTTAACAAAACAGCAGATAACTGAGCTGGATAGCTTATTCGCACAAGGAGCCATGCTATGAGTCAACTGACATTCGGCTTTGATGACCATGAGCCAAATGAGCCAATGAATAAGCAACCAGCACAACATGCCCAAAGTGATTCAGCGCTGCCTGCCACAGAACTTAAAACACAGCCGTTACTGAGTTATTTACTTGAGGCAAAACGTATTCGCTTAGTTGATGTGAAACTCGCAGAGCTATTGACTGGCGCAGAGACTGTAACCGGTTCACAAACACTGATAGAGAATAACGAAGCAGCGCACAGTGAGGTTTTTTACCTGATTTTATTGCTTGCGGCAGCGCAGCAAAGTCAGCACAGCTGCTTGGAGCTCGTGAATATAAACTGGCAAAATCCGTTTGAAATTAAACAGCAAAGCTTAGCTGATGCCAGCATCGCAGCCCCTGAGGTTTTAACCCCGTTTGCGACAGAATTTGGCCTTTCTGATGCCGTTAATAAACTAATGAATGCTGAGTGTGTAGGGAACGACAAACCACTGCTATTGTTTGCGCATAAACTTTATTTTGCTCGATTGGCAGAGTACGAAACCACACTGGCTTCGCGTTTACATCATTTAGCAACGAAAGAACTCACCCTTGATGAAGCCGCATTAACAGCACTACTTGAGGTATATTTTCCTAGCAGTGAACATACACCCAACCCAAACGATCCTATTAAAACATTAAACTGGCAAAAAGTAGCCTGTGCAATTGCTGCAACAAAAGGCTTTAGTGTGATCACTGGCGGCCCGGGTACCGGTAAAACCACCACGGTAACTAAGCTACTAGCTATTTTACAATCTTTGTATGTCAGTGCACCGCTAACAATAAAACTGGTTGCACCGACAGGCAAAGCAGCAGCTCGTTTAACCGAGTCGATTTTAGGGGCAAAGCAAAAGCTCAGTATGATCCCTAATAATATCGCGCCACTTATTCCTGAGAGTGCGCAAACGATTCACCGTTTACTGGGCGTTATTCCGCATACCAATAAGTTTCGCCATAACAAGCGTAACCCGCTGCATTTAGATGTACTGATCATTGATGAAGCGTCGATGGTTGATTTGTCACTTATGGCAAAACTCATCGAGGCATTACCGAGTCATGCTAGGCTTATTTTACTCGGTGATAAAGACCAATTAGCTTCGGTTGATACGGGCAGTATTCTTAGCGACCTATGCCAAGGGTTAGAGCTTGGCAAAATGCCAGATTACAGCAGTGATAGAGCAGCGCAGCTTAATCGCGTTTGTTTTAATAATCAGAGCGAGATACCCGCGGCGAGCAGTCATTTTGTACTTAACGATTGTATTGCGTTTTTACAGCAAAGTTATCGTTTTGATGGCAGCAGCGGCATTGGTCAATTAGCACAAGCTGTAAATACCAATAACAGTGGCTTACTGGGCTACGTTGAGCAAACGATCAATCAAGGTGGCTTTAAAGACCTTAAACTTAATTACAGCGTAATTAGTAAACCGATTGAGCAATTTGTGCAACAAGCGGCGTTGCAATACCACGATTATTTGCAGCTTATCCAGCAAGGGGCAAGTGTTGCCAATGTGCATAAAGCATTTGCTCATTATCAGTTACTGGCTGCCGTCAGAGAGGGTGATTACGGTGTAAATAGCCTTAATCAGCGTATTGAAAAAGCACTGGCTCAACAAGGTTTAATTTCGCCATATCAAAGGCATTACGTGGGTATGCCAATTATGATCAGCCAAAACGACTATCAGTTAAAACTGTTTAATGGCGACATAGGTATTTTAATGCATGATGAGCAAGGTCAGTTAAAAGCCATGTTTGTTGATGAACAAGAAAATATTCGCGCCTTTTCGCCCGCACGTTTACCTGCTCACGATAAAGTGTATGCCATGACAATTCATAAGTCGCAAGGCTCTGAATTTGCTTATACCGCAATGATTTTACCGCCAATAAAACAGGCTAATCAGGGCATTAACAGGCAATTGGTTTACACGGGTATCACCCGCGCGAAAACCACATTTGAGCTGGTGGCAGATAAAAATGTATTGCTTATGGCAATGAATAAATCTGTTACTCGTGCATCGGGTTTATACGATAGGTTAAAACATGAAGCTAGTTAAAGTAACGAGTGATCAACTCAACGAGTTAATGGGTTGGTTTAACACAGAGGCCGAACTGCGTATTTGGTCTGGGCCATTTTTTAATTACCCATTCGATATGCAAAGCTTTAAAAACGATTTAAACCTAGATGCGCTGAATTCCTTCGCGTTGGTTAATGACGAAAGCCAGATGTTAGGGTTTGGGCAATACTATTTACGTGAAGGGCGTTGTCATTTAGGGCGGCTAGTTATCGCGCCAAGTGAACGTGGCAAAGGTCTTGCAAAAGTGTTGATAAACTTACTAGGAGAGCAGGGCAAACAGCAATTGCAGTGTGATAGCTTGTCGTTGTTTGTATATACCCATAATACCCTTGCTAAAACAGCTTATGAAAAAATGGGGTTTATACAAACCCAGTACCCCGCGACATGCCACTCGATGGCTGTATTTATATGACCTGCTAAGAGCGTTTAAAGCTGCTTTTACGAAACAGATTAGGTTGCCAGCCAAAGTGTATGGCGCCTAATCTTAAGCATACCGTTACCGTAAATGCGCCAATAATGCACCAAATATAACTCACCTCAAGGGTGAATAAAGCCGCGTAAGTTAACCCGCCAGATAAGCATGCGGTTGAATAAAGTTCTTCGCCCATGACCAGGGGCACTTCTCGACAGATCACATCACGCATCAGGCCACCAAAAATACCCGTGGTCATGCCCATGGTGATGGCAACAATCATATCTGCGCCACCAATCAGTGCCTTTTCGATACCAATAATGTTGAAAATAGCCATCCCTACAGCATCCATTAATAGCATGGTGTTGTTACTTAAATCGGGTAAGTGACGAATTGATAGAATAGACGCGAATATGGCTATGTAAGTTGCGTACAAATAATCGGGCTGAGCTATCCAAAATACCGGTTTGTTAAGCAATATGTCTCGAAGTGTTCCACCACCTAAGGCGGTGACTGTGGCAACGACCACCACACCAAAACCACCGACACTTTTTTCATGGCCCAGTAAAGTGCCAGAAATAGCAAAAAACGCTACACCGATAATGCTTAAAAAATGAAAGTATTCTGATGTCATGGGGCTTCCTTACCAGTTAGTAAGTTAACCCTAGCAAAATGAGCTTTATTGATGCTGAACAGCTAAGAAAATAAGGCGGGTAATGATGTCACCCGCCAGTAGGGAATAGTGATTATATCAATCCGCTTATTTAAGGTAATCAACCACTAATTGTGTCATTGCATTTACGCCAAGCTGTAAAGCTTTTTCGTCTGCAAAAAAGTGTGGTGAATGGTTACTTGGTGCTGTGACTGCATCTTGACCTTTTGGTGTGACACCTAAGAAAAAGAACATGCCTCGTGTTTCTAAGGCGTAGTAACTAAAGTCTTCGGCACCTGTGATAAGTGGCGTTGTGATCAGGTTTTCTTTACCAACTACACCAGCAAGTGTTGGTGTCATTTTCTTGGTTAATTCAACATCGTTCACTGTTACTGGGTAACCATGATCAATGTGAACATGTGCTTCTGCGCCACCTGATTCAGCTACCATCTCAGCGGTTTTAGCTAAACGTTTTTTAATGTCAGCACGCATTTCCTGATCAAAGGTACGAATTGTGCCCACCATTTCAACTTGATCAGGGATGATGTTGTTACGCACACCGCCATTAATGGCACCAAATGAAACCACAGAAGGCGCTTTGGTCACATCAACTTGGCGAGAAGCGATGGTTTGTGTTGCCATAATAATTTGTGATGACGCCACAATTGGGTCAACACCATTCCAAGGGCGAGAACCGTGAGTTTGGCGACCTTTTACTGTGATAGTAAATTTGTCGGCGCTGGCCATTAGCGGCCCTTCACGAAAACCAATTTGTCCGGTATTAAGAGAGCTGGTTACGTGTAAACCAAATACGGCTTCTGGCTTTTCTTTAAATAAGCCTTCTTTAAGCATAAGCTCAGCACCACCTTCTTCGCCATCTGGTGCACCTTCTTCAGCAGGTTGGAAGACAAACAGAATATCACCCGCGAGCTCTTCTTTAATTTTTACTAAAGACTCAGCGGCTGCCATTAAAATAGCCACATGGTTATCATGACCACAGGCATGCATTACGCCAACGGTATTGCCTTTGTACTCTGTTGTTTGAGTTGACGCGAAAGGTAAGTCTACTTGCTCTTTAACAGGGAGTGCATCCATATCAGCACGTAGCGCAATAAGCGGACCTTTTTTGCCCCCTTTAAGTTTTGCAACTACACCGGTATGTGCCACACCTGTTTGAACCTCAAGGCCTAGAGAACGTAAATGCTTAGCCACGTATTTAGCTGTTTCAAACTCACGGTTACTAAGCTCTGGGTTTTGATGCAAATGACGGCGCCATTTAATGACTTTTTCGCTGACGCTTTTATTGGCAGATTTAAGTTCAGAATTAATATCACTCGCAAATGCAGGGGTAGAAATAGCACTGAGAAGTAGGCTGGTCGAAAGTAGTTTGTTTAACATCCCGTATCCTTTTATTATTAATTACTAATTATTTAATCAATGTAAAGTATAAACACTTGAATGAACAAGACCTTTCGGTAATTAACCAAGACAAATGGTTTAAAAATCGCACACAAATATTTAGGGACAAGTTAGTAAAAAATGCTAAATTAATCACCTTAAATGCGGGTGATGCATTGTTTTTGCGTGGTGATGAAAATACCGGTCTGTATTGTGTTATTAATGGCGTGCTTAGAGTTTCTGGGGTTAATAGCCAAGGCAAAGAAGCGGTGCTTAGTTTTGTAACCAGTGCAATGTGGTTTGGTGAAGTGGCTCTGTTTGATGATGGTCAACGTACCCACGATGTGTATGCTCAAACTGCGGTACGGCTTTTACACGTTCCTGAGCGGGCATTAAGCCAGTTATTACAAGAACATCCTGCTTATTGGCATGACTTTGGGCTGCTTCTTACCAATAAAGTGCGAAACCTGTTTGACTCATTAGAAGATCACGCACTCCTTACAGCAAAGCAAAAGGTGAGTAAGCGTTTATGCATGCTTTATCAATCGTCACACCAAAGCTGTTTGCCGCTTACCCAGCAACAACTTGCCGATATGACCTATTTAACACGGCAAACCATTAATCAAATATTACAATCTCTGCAAGCTGATTCAATTATTAATCTTAAATATCAATCGATTGAAATTGTTGATATCGATAAATTGCAATCTCAATGCTAGTTTGGAACTAAAATTGCTACAAAGTTGTAATCAAGCTTAAATGGAAGACAACTTGTGGCAATTACATTTCATAATCAATATAACCCTTATCACGCTTCGGCTGCTGCTAAGTTGTCGCAAATAACACGCATTGATGATGTGAAGGCCATGCATACGCCTGCATCTTCAGCACACCAACTTTTACAAAAGCAGTCTGAGCCCAGTTCTTTTTTAGCACAGGCGCAAGAAGCCTTGGTTTATCAGCGACTCGGGGTTGATAAAGAGAAAATTGACGAAATAAAAGCGCAAATAGAAAAACTTGCCGAACAAATGCAGCAACAAGGTGCCGACACCAAAGCACTACAAGAAAAAATGAATGAGCTGCAAGCGATGCTTGATGAAGAGTATCAAAAAGGACGCGAACGCATGGATATGCAGCCAGAAGCTGAAAAAGGCAAAGTTATTGATGCGTTGGTTTAATGTGTGAGTTTAAGCTAGCTACTGTAAATGTCGGATAGTTGACATTCTTGGCGGTGAATTATCTGCTAATCTGAGTTTTGAACACAGTTTTGGCAGGAAAAATAATGAAAACATTAAAACAACAACTGACAAATTATGCCCTTTATCACCGTTCTAAACGCAATATTTACACTCACTTTATTGGCATTCCATTAATTGTGTTTGCGATTATTTGTTTATTGCAACGTGTCACGCTTATCTCAGAGCCTGCTGTTATCTCCTTGGCAACCGTGGTGATTGTATTCACTTGTCTTTATTACTTAATGCTTAGCTTATCTATGGGGTTAATTATGGCTGTATGCTTAAGTGCGTTAAGCATTGCTGCTGAGCCTGTAGTGTCGCTTTCAATAGAGTTATGGCTCGCTGTGAGTATTGGCAGTTTCGTGGTGGGTTGGGTGTTTCAGTTTATTGGTCACTATTTTGAAGGTAAAAAGCCAGCCTTTGTTGACGATTTAATTGGTTTGGTAATAGGGCCTTTATTTGTATTAGCAGAGTTCTTGATTATGCTTGGTTTTTATAAAGATATTGCTGATCATATTGAACAACATGCAGGGCCTAACAAAGCATAACAACAATAATAAGGAACACACATGCAATTAAATGGCAAAACAGTCTGGGTTACAGGGGCATCTTCTGGGATTGGTGAGGCACTTTGTGAGCAACTAGCAGCTAAAGGGGCAACGCTAATACTATCTGCCCGCAATGAAGATAAGCTCAATAAGCTGAATAAACGGCTCGGTGGCAATCATCACGTGGTTGCCCTAGATTTGGCGAAACCTGAAGCCTTACTTGAAGATATGCCCGCAGTGATTGAGCGAATTGGCCGCATTGATGTGCTTATCAATAACGGTGGAGTGTCGCAGCGCAGTTTATTTTTAGAAAATGAATTCACTGTGTATCGCCAACTGATGGAAGTAAACTACTTTGGTTTAATTGCCTTAACCAAGGCGGTCGTACCCCAGATGGTTAACCAAGGTATGGGCATGGTGGTCTCAATTAGCAGTGTGGCGGGTAAAGTCGGTTCAAAGTTCAGAACTGGTTATTCGGGCTCTAAATATGCGGTTGTTGGCTTTATGGATTGCTTAAGAGCAGAATTAGCCGATAAAAATGTGAATTGCCTGACTATTTGCCCGGGTTCAATTAAAACAGCGATTGCGCATAATTCATTAGATGGCCAAGGTAAACCGCAAAATAAACCAGAACAATCAATCGAAAACGGTATGGATGTGGCAAAAGCGGCTGCAAAAATGATTAAAGCCATTGAAGCCGAGAAAGATGAAGTTGTTATAGGTGAAGGGATAAGTGGTTTAGCACCAACTATTAAGCGTTTTTTCCCGGGCTTTTTTAATCGCCTCACAGCAAAAATGAACTACAGATAATTTATTATCATTTGTTAGTGAATGATTCTCAGTAAACAATGCGCCACTTGGGTTGCGCATTTTTTGTACCAAATGGTCGGATTATTATCACTTTAATCGATAAAAGGCACTAGTTTGCTATGGTTAAACGGGGATGGATTAGCATACAATGGGGTAAAAGTAGTCCAAACAAGAGAGAACAACAATGGCCGCATTTGGTACTGTATTTATGCCACAAATGATCCAAGCACGTTTTGCTGATAACTCATGGAGTGAAAGCGCGCTGGTCCCATCTGATAAAATCGAATTACATGCGGGTGCTCACGTATTACATTACTCAAGCACCTGTTTTGAAGGATTAAAAGCTTTTCGTCACGAAGATGGCTCGGTCTATATCTTTCGTATGGATGCTAACATTGCGCGTATGAAACAAAGCTCTAAGTTACTTAACTTACCTGACTTTGACGAAAGCATGCTTGAGCAAATGATCAAAGACATTGTTAAAGAGTATGCAGACGAAACACCCGCACCACCTGGGTCTATGTATATTCGTCCTACGCACATTGGTACAGAAGCGGCTATCGGTAAAGCGGCTGCACCGTCAATGAGTTCACTACTGTATGTATTACTTTCGCCAGTGGGTGATTACTTTGCTGGTGGTGCTACAGCACTACGTGTATTACTTGAAGAAGATGGCATGCGCTGTGCACCTCACATGGGAATGGTTAAAAGTGGTGGTAACTACGCAAGTGCATTAGGCCCAATTTTACAGGCTCGCTCTGAACATCAAGCAGATCAAATCTTATTCTGCCCAGGTGGCGATGTACAAGAAACGGGTGCTGCAAACTTCATTCTAATTGATGGTGATGAAATCATCACAAAAGCACTTGATAGCACATTCTTACACGGTGTGACGCGTAATAGTATTTTAACGATTGCGAAAGATTTAGGTATGACTGTATCTGAGCGCAACTTTACTGTGTCTGAGTTACTAGAAAGAGCTGCTAAGCCGGGTACTGAAGCTGCATTATCGGGTACCGCTGCGGTACTGACGTCGGTTGGCACGCTTATTCATAACGACCAAGAGTTTAAAGTGGGATCGGGTGAACCAGGTGAGAAAGTCGCAAAATTACGCCAAGCATTGAATGATATTCAATGGGGTAAATCAGCAGATACTCATGGCTGGTTAACTAAAGTATAATTGCTGAGCGATTACATCGTTATAAAGAGCCACGTAATAACGTGGCTTTTTTGTTTTTACATTGGTTTACAGCAGACCCTGTGTTTAACCGCAAATTGCTAGACATTCTTTTGTATTAACTTTACTTTCAATTTGTTAACAATAACTAAAAAGTAAAATTATTATGATCAAGAAAACGCTTGCTTGTGCAATTGTAGTTGCACTGGCGGGGTGTGGTGAATCAACCCCAACAAACACAGAACAAACTGTAAAAACTGCAGAGGTTAAAGCTGCTGTGAATTATCCAGAAACTAAAAAAGGCAATGTTGTTGACGAATATTTCGGTGAGCAAGTAGCAGACCCATATCGTTGGTTAGAAGACGATATGAGCGACGAAACCGCACAATGGGTGAAAGCCGAAAATGACGTTACGTTTTCTTATCTAAAAAATATTCCTTATCGCGATGAGCTTAAAACCACGCTCGAAAAGCTGATGAACTACGAAAAAGTGACAGCGCCGTTTAAAGAGGGTGAGTACACCTACTTTTATAAAAACGATGGTCTGCAAAATCAGTATGTGGTTTATCGTAAAAAAGGCGACTCAGAAGCTGAAGTGTTTTTAGATCCAAATACGTTCAGTAGTGACGGCACAACTTCAATGTCGGGTTTAACATTTACTGAAGACGGCACTTTAGCGGCTTATCAAATCTCTGAAGGCGGCAGTGACTGGCGTAAAATTATCATTATTGATACTGCGACTAAACAGCCGATTGAAGAAGCATTAGTTGATGTAAAATTCAGTGGTATCTCTTGGCTTGGCAACGAAGGATTCTATTATTCGAGCTACGATAAGCCAAAGGGCAGTGAGCTGTCTGCAAAAACAGATCAACATAAAGTTTACTACCATAAGTTAGGTACAGCACAAGCTGACGACCAATTAATTTATGGCGGCACAGAGGCACAGAAACATCGTTATATTGGTGCTGAAGTGACCCGTGATAATCGTTATCTAATTATCGCTGCAAGTACTTCAACTTCAGGTAATAAACTGTTTATCAAAGATTTAACTAAGCCTGACAGCACGTTAGTGACGATTTTAGATAACACTGACTCAGATACCTCAATTATTGATAATGACGGCTCGAAACTGTATTTGGTGACTAACTTAAACGCACCCAATATGCGTGTAGTGACAGTGGATGCCACTGATCCTAGCCCAGAAAATTGGCAAGATTTAATCCCTGAAACTGACAATGTACTTAGCATTTCGAAAGGCGGTGACTACTTCTTTGCCAAGTATATGGTTGATGCGATTTCGCAAGTAAAACAATACGATAAATCAGGTAAATTGGTGCGTGACATCAGCCTACCAGGTGTAGGTACTGCATATGGCTTTAGTGGTAAGCACGATGCACAAACACTGTATTACTCATTTACGAATTACACTACACCAGGCAATACCTACTCGTTTGATGTTGAATCAGGAAAGTCTGATGTGTATCGCAAGTCGGGCGCTAAATTTAATAGCGAAGAATATATCTCTGAACAAGTCTTCTATACATCAAAAGATGGCACCAAAGTGCCGATGATTATTTCGTACAAAAAAGGCACTGAGTTTAACGGTAAAAATCCGACTATTTTATATGGCTATGGTGGCTTTAACGTAAGCTTAACCCCAAGTTATAGCCCTACAATTGCGGCTTGGCTTGAGCACGGTGGCGTGTATGCTGTTGCTAATATTCGTGGTGGTGGCGAGTACGGTAAAGCGTGGCATGTAAATGGTACGCAGCTTAAAAAGCAAAATGTTTTTGATGACTTTATTGCAGCAGCTGAGTACTTAAATGAAAAACAATACAGCTCACCTGATTACCTAGCGGTACGTGGCGGCTCAAATGGTGGCTTATTAGTTGGTGCGGTTATGACACAGCGCCCTGAGCTATTTAAAGTAGCGCTTCCTGCTGTAGGTGTTTTAGATATGCTGCGTTACCACACCTTTACAGCGGGTGCTGGTTGGGCGTATGACTACGGCACCAGTGAACAAAGTAAAGAAATGTTCGATTACTTAAAAGGCTACTCACCTGTGCACAATGTTAAAGCGGGTGTTAGTTATCCAGCAACCTTAGTGACAACTGGGGATCATGATGACCGTGTTGTGCCTGCGCATTCATTTAAGTTTGCAGCCGAGCTGCAAGAAAAAGGTGCAAAACAAAACCCGTATCTGATTCGTATTGAAACAAATGCTGGTCACGGTGCAGGAACACCTACAAGTAAGATCATCGATCAATACGCTGATATTTATGGCTTTACCCTACACAACATGGGTGTTAAATCGCTATAAGGTTATGTATATATTACTTAACTAAAATGAAAACGCCGAGCTTAGCTCGGCGTTTTTGTATCGATTAAGCGAATTGGGATTATAAATCAATACCCAGTGCGAAAATCATTTTGTAATCTTCTTTTTCAGGTACTACCCCGTTTTCATCGGCAATTGGGTCGGCTAAGTAATCCCATACTAATGACATATCAAAGTCGATATCATCTGTGATTTCAAATTCAAATGCGGCCATTGCATATTGAGAATCACCACCGGCGTCACTGTTTGCAGTTAGGTAGCGATAGTTAAGGGTAAAATCAATTTTTTTGGTGACTTCTAACTCGTAATTAGTGCCAATAAAATATGACCAAGATGAGTTAGATTTTTCTTCTCCGCTAGCGACGGTATCAAACTCAGTTTTTTGATAAGCAGGGCCTGTTGAGAAGTCCCATTCGGTTTTATCGGTATCCATCACATAGTAACCAACACCGGCACCGACAGTGTATTTGTTGGCGATATTTTGAAACGGATCACGGTAGTACTCGAAGAAGATAGGACGGTAATACATTTTTTGGGTCTGAAACCAGTCGAAGGTACCGTTAGCACGAATGTTATTTTTAGTTACTTGTTCATCGCTGGTGGTGCGATAGCCTAAAAACTCTGCGAGAAAACGGCTAGACGCCGTACGGCGCTTGATATCAGCACGCGCTGAATATTCGGTTTGGTCAGTATTGCCTTTTGATATATCAGCGCCCAGCGCTATTTTGACAGTCCACGCGCTTAATTCGCTTTCAACAGAAGGTGCGATAGAAACTAAATCACGGTAACGATATTTAGCTTCTTGTTCACCGACTTTCACATAACCGCCTGAAATATTGAGCGTGCCACTGAGCTCTGAACCATCATTAAAACGAACAGTATGATGGCGGTCTGAGATGATCATATAAATATCGGCACGGTCAATCATCAATGTGTCGAGTATATCACTGTCGAACTCGACTTCTTTGTCGTACAAGGAGACAAGTTCACCTTTGAGCCATTCGCCAGAGTTAAGTCGTATCCAATCAAAATGGGTGGCATCTTTTATGATTATGCTACGCTCTTCAAGTAGCGGGTCAGGAAGTGTTTCTGCGCCGTAGCAAGCAAATGAGCTTGCTACAACAGTACTAATAAGCAGGTATTTTTTGAGCATTATTTCAGTCCATGTTAAATAAAATGCATTCAAAGAAGTGTCATTATTATTACTAATAACCTGTTTAATTCTAGAACAATTCACTGTGCTGTTCAAAAATTAGTTAGGCAGATGGCAAAAACAATCGCTGATAGGTCTTATAAGCATATTCATCACTCATCCCTGATAAATAATCACAAATTATACGCATTGCGTTATCGCCTTGCTGGTGCGCATTAAGCCACATTTCTTGCGTTGTTTCTGGCAGTAACCGCATAGGGTCGCTGGCAAAGGCACTAAATAGCTCAATTAGCAGGTTTTGCCCTTTAAATTCAACTTGCTGCATCTTTGGTTCGCGAATTAAACGTTTAAAAACAAAATGTTTTAGCACGTTAAGAATTTCGGCAAATTCATCCGGTAGGCTTACTGTGTACTGCAGTATTTCAGATTCGAAATCTGCGTTTTGTACAACTAACTGAGCGTTGATAATAAAGGTGTTAACCAATTCACCAATGGCATCTTTTCGTTCGTACTCGTGATGCGAGAAGAGTCTGGCGGTTATCGAGCTCAAATGGGTGGTTAGCCACGCTGAGTCTAGCTCTTGTAGCTGCTCAAGGGCATGGTTTTGCCAATCTGCTAACGTTAAAACCTCGGTGGCGATAGCGTCTTCTAAATCGTGAACGGCATAAGCAATATCGTCGGCTAATTCCATAATTGCTGAGTCTATCGATTTGTAGTGGGTTTTGGCTCTAAATTCATCAACCTTATAATGACTACTTAACAGTGCTTTATCATTATCGGACAGTGGCTCAATGATCCAGTCGAAAACATCTTTATCATCTTTATACAAGCCTTTAGCTGGGCGCCAATGATCGGCTTTAATAAAGCTACGTTGTTCACTTAGAGGTGGAATGCAGTGCCACAAATCATCAATAAAGGCAGGATATTTAATAAAACCTAACAAGGTGCGTCTGGTTAAATTCATGCCATAGCCATTTGAATAGGGCTCAAGCTTAGAGACAATCCTGAGTGTTTGCGCGTTTCCTTCAAAACCACCGTGCTCACGCATCATGTAATTTAATGCTATTTCACCACCATGACCAAAAGGAGGGTGGCCAATATCATGAGCAAGACACAAGGTTTCGAGTAAGCTACCGCTCGGAAAATTCGTAAATTCAGGGTGTTGCTTTTTCAAGTGGCGTAATAAACCACTGCCAATTTGGGCCACTTCTAATGAGTGAGTAAGACGGGTTCGGTAAAAATCATTCAAGCCAATACCCATAATTTGGGTTTTAGCTTGCAAACGCCTAAATGCAGCGGCGTGAATAATTCGAGAGCGGTCAACTTGCCAAGCTGAGCGATTATCGTTTGGACGATATTTTTGCTGGTCAATAATACGAGCTTGCCAAGATTGGCACATAAAAATAACCTTCCTATTTCTCGTTTGGTTGCTTTTCAGTATACGCAAGCGCTTGAAAATTGCGAGCAAATTGGCCGTTTCTTACCCGGTTCTGTATAAACTTTGGGTAGAGTGCTTCGGGCAAATTCGCCAAAAATCCACAGCTTTGGTATACTCCGCCTTTGTATGTGCGTGACGTTACCGCACATGAGTAGTAGTTTATTTGAGAGAATACATGCTTAAGTACGTTTTTCGAGTTTTACTGACCGCTTTTTTTGCATGGGCAATATTATCGCCATTTATGAAAGAAGATGTAGTCGTAGAAGAGTCTGAACAAACACAGACAACGCCAAAAGGAACCCAGCGCGTAATCAAAAAAGAAAAGCCATTGCATAACGTAAAACTGCCGGATTTTGCAGCATTTACGGATGTGAAAGAAAAGAAACATGCATTTTTTGATTTTATTCGCCCTCATGTCGAGGCTGAAAACAAGAAAATTTTACAGCAACGCGCAACCTTAGAAATTGCGCGCATGATGCTTGAATACAATGAGCCACTGACTAGCAAACAGCAATCAGATATTAAAAAAATCTTAACCAGCTATAAGTTGCCAGCCACCATTGACACTTTATCGCTTACTCAAGCGCTGCGTCGTGTTGATATCATTCCAAAAGAGCTTGCGCTTATGCAGGCGGCGAATGAATCAGCATGGGGTACCTCTCGTTTTGCACGCATTGGTTTAAATTTCTTCGGCCAGTGGTGTTATAAAAAAGGCTGCGGCATGGTCCCAAAACGTCGTGCCAACGAAGCAGCCCATGAAGTGACCGCTTTTAAGTCGGTACGTGCTGCGGTAAGCTCTTATTTTAAAAATATTAATACCCATGCGGCCTATAAAGATTTACGATCAATTCGTGCCGATTTACGTCGTCAGCAAAAGCCAATTGAAGCGACCATTCTTACACAAGGTTTGTTGTCGTATTCTGAGCGCCGTGAAGCGTACATTGAAGAATTAAATAAAATGATAAATCAAAACAGAGCTTACTTTGATGAATAAACTCCTTCCATGGTTTAAAGCCGCAACCATTGCGGTTGCGCTAAGTGCGGTTGCAACTAAGGCAGCCGCAACTGAATTTGTTGTTGCCTATGATGGCTTTTACGATCGTTTAAAAGTCGTTAATAAAGGCGAGTTCCAATACGCTCAAGTTAATTTTTACTTATCTGATATTGCTACTAACGAAGTGTGTACAATTAAGTCTGGTAAAATTATTACAGAAAAACAAGAGTTTGACTTAACATACACAGATAAGGCTCAGTTACTTTTACCTTTTGATAAGCAACTAGATACTGATAAAGCCGTAATTGTTGTTCAACCTGAAAATCCAAAACATGATTGCCAATTAAAGTTACAAATTGAAGCAACTGATTTGGCAGATTTTGAACTTAGCAAAGCAAACTTATATACACTCAATCAAGAGTTTGAAGAGTTATTATCTGATTTGTCGGGCTTTTTTGTAAGCAAACTCATGTGGTTCTTGTTACCAGAACAACAAGGTGTTGTGCTGAAATTTGATACTCAAGATGCTGTTTCAGCAAATGCAGTTAGCTGTAAAGCGCTGCGTTGCTCAGTGAAGGTCAGTGATGAGTGGCAAGATGATAAAAGTGTTTTACCCAGCCATGGTAAGCTTATTAGCGCCACACCGTGGATTGTAAAATAGCGCGTAAAAAATCTGACCGCAGCTTTGATAACTATTCAAAAGGGACCTTTTAGGTCTCTTTTTCGTTTTTAATTAGTAGTGAAGACGTCTCTTTTTTCAATATTTAGCTTAGTATTTTGGGCTTAGCCTAAATTTGTAAAATTCAATGTAAATAGCACGTTCTAAATAGCAACTTCTCTTGCCTAGATTATTTTCTCAATTCATGTTTTTGCTAAGCATTTGTATTGCTGCGCAGTTTAAAGAGCGGCTTGTATTTAAATGTAAAAACAGTATGAATATATGAATTTTTACTGGTTGTTTTTTACTATAGAAAAAGGGCTTGATTTTGGTTGTGCGACCTTGATTTTAATTAGGAGAAAAGTGTTATCTAATTATTTCTAAACAACTTTTTAAGTGTTTAAAAGATAGATATAGATCAATCTCATATGTAATAACTGACTTAAAGTAAAACTATAGAAATCTAAATATAGGTAGTTATAGTAAAAAAGGAGTCGTTATGCAGACAGTCGATGTCGAAGCCGTTTCAATTAAGTCGCAAAAGTTATCAAAAGCGAAAGCTAAGCAAGATGTTATTTTTGACTTAAATGTTAAAAACCCAAGTTTAAAATGGAATGCCGATGGCCATTACCCATACAAGCGTAAAATGGAGGTGGTTGAGTACGAGCGCCATAAGCATGAATTACAAATTGAGCTTTTAAAAATGCAAGGCTGGGTAAAAGAGACCAACCAGCAAATTGTGATTCTATTTGAGGGGCGAGATGCGGCAGGGAAAGGTGGCACTATAAAGCGCTTTATGGAGCACTTAAACCCTCGTGGGGCGCACGTAGTGGCTTTAGAGAAGCCATCTGCAAGAGAGCGTGATCAGTGGTATTTTCAGCGTTACATTAACCACCTACCCACCAAAGGGGAAATTATACTATTTGATCGTTCTTGGTATAACCGTGCAGGAGTAGAAAAGGTAATGGGGTTTTGTGATGACCACGAATATTTAGAGTTTATGCGCCAAACACCCCAACTTGAACGTATGTTGGTGAATAGCGGTATTAAGTTATTTAAATATTGGTTTTCGGTCAGTAGAGAAGAGCAATTTAGACGCTTTAAATCGCGCCAAAACGACCCACTAAAACAATGGAAATTGAGCCCGGTTGATATGGCATCACTAGCTAAATGGCATGATTATAGTGACGCCAAAGATGCCATGATGTTTCATACCCATACTAAAGATGCGCCTTGGACACAAATTCGCTCTGATGATAAAAAACGCGGGCGTATAAACTGTATGCGTCATTTCTTAAGCTGTTTGGATTACCCAGAAAAAGATCACGACATAGTCAATCGGGTCGATTCGCTTATTGTCACTGAACCTACCCGTATGTCGACGCGTCAGTAAAGGAGAGTACAATGCAAAATTCAGAGTCAGTATTTGAGAAGCGCCTTGCTAAGCTCGAAAAAATTATCGAAAAAAGCAAAAAAGAAGTGGCTAGAACCACTGAACTTGCAAAAGATGCAGCACTTAAAGCACAAGCAGCTGTAAAGTGTGCCAATGAAGCAGAGGGTCTCGCTGATAATGCAAAAAAGCGATTGAAAGCCGCTAAAAAGCAGTTAAAAGAGGCTAAAGTGTTAAAAATCGCGCAGAAAAATGCATCGAAAAAGTCGGCAATAAAACGTGCTAAACGAATGGCAAAGAATAAGGCTGATACTAAAAACGCTTAAAGTTAATAAAGGGCACATGGCTAATGTGCCCTTTATTTTTGTAATAAGCTTATTGCTGGATATTTTTCCGATTATCGTTATGCTAAACGTCAACTTTTCAGGGACTTAAAAGCATATTTATGAGAATCATACCTGCATTTTTTGTTATTTTACTGCTATGTTCAGCTTGTAGTCGTCATTCCCCCATCAACCAAGAAATGCAAACTAAGTTACAAGGTTCATGGCAGTCTACAAATAGCCCAGTTTGTGAAGCTAATTTTCATACTATAACCTTCAATAACAAAACATTAGAAGTCTCTTATGACGAACAAGGGTTTATTTCTGAGGCTGCAGCAAGAAAAACTTTTGTTTATACTATTCTTTCGACAGAGAACAATTTAATTCGAGTGCAACTTGAAAATGAAACTCGCTTAGATAAAAAAGGCAACCCAGTTGTTTGGCATCTTAAGCCACTTAGAAATGATAAATACTGCTGGGGCAGAGATGATTGGCCTGACCTAGCTTGTACAGCTTCCCGTTATAAATGCATTGTAAAATAAATAAGAAGTTAGTTTGCAGAAGTCAGAAAATTAAAACTTTGAGCCTATAAATTCATAAACCTTTGAGTCTATTCCCAAAGTGCTTTGTTTTACGTGGTATCTTCTCCAGTGAAGCGCTTTAATTATCCCACGCTAATCATTTCAACTCGCTCAAAAAGTCCGTATAATCCACGCCGAACTTTTTACTATGAAACATGGCTTAGTAAAGCCTGTATGAGCAGAGCAAATGAATCAAACTGATACTAGAAAAGAAACTCTTGAATTTAATAAACTTCAAAAGCGTCTAAGAAGGCATGTTGGTACCGCGATTACTGATTACAACATGATCGAAGACGGTGATGTTGTTATGGCATGTATCAGTGGTGGTAAAGATTCTTTTGCAATGCTAGATATTTTGCTTAATTTACAAAAAGCAGCGCCAATTAAATTTGAAGTGATTGCGGTAAACCTTGATCAGAAGCAACCAGGTTTTCCAGAGCATATCTTGCCTGATTACTTTGAAACGCTAAATATCCCGTATTACATCGTTGATAAAGATACTTACTCAGTTGTAAAAGAAAAAGTACCAGAGGGAAAAACTACCTGTGGTCTGTGCTCACGACTTCGTCGCGGCACACTTTATTCATTTGCAGAAAAAATTGGTGCAACCAAACTAGCACTTGGTCATCACATGGATGATATCGTTGAGACAATGTTCTTAAATATGTTCCATGGTTCACGACTAAAAGCGATGCCACCGAAATTACGCTCTGATGATGAACGTAACGTGGTCATTCGTCCGTTGTCTTATTGCCGTGAAAAAGATTTAATTAAATACGCCGAACACAAAGATTTCCCAATCATTCCTTGTAATTTATGTGGTTCACAAGAAAACCTGCAGCGTCAATCAATCAAAGCCATGCTGACAGAGTGGGATAAGAAAACCCCTGGTCGTGTTGAAAGTATCTTTAAGTCTTTACAGAATGTCAGCCCAAGCCAGCTTGCAGACAGAAACTTATTTGATTTTGAAAATTTACCACTTGATAGAGAAGGCAATCGTGAAAGCTATGATTTTAGCGAGGCGGTGGTCTCTTCGACAAACATTGATGAATCATTATTTATTGATGTAACAAATATATAAAAATTCCAAACTGTATATAAAAAAGCCCCAAACTGGGGCTTTTTTAATCTCTATTCAATAGGTTACTTAGCAAGTGGGCTTACATAGCCATCTGGTTTTAACGCTAACACATCGCAGTCAAGGCTATCAATGACATGCTCTGCGGTGTTACCAACAAGCGCAGCACTTAAGCCAGTACGACCAACTGTACCAATTACAACTAATTCGCTATTTAAGCGCGCTGCAACATCAGGAATAACATCTTCTGGTAAGCCTTCTTCAATATGGCAATGAGCTTGGTCAATAGCAAAGCCTTCAGCTAACGAGAGCGTTGATTCATAGTGATGCTTCTTAACTGATTCGTTATAAACACCTGGGTTAAATTCAGGGATTTCAATCGCGATATTAACAGGTGTTGCTGGGTAAGCATTCACAAGGTTAAGCGTTGCGTTGGCTAAGTCACAAATGAAGCGAGCGTCATTAATAATACGCTTGTTAAGTTCAAGGTGTTGTTCATTCTCACTCACTGCGTTTACTGCAGCTAAAATATTCCCTTTTGCTGGCCACTCTTTCTCTTTAACAAGTAAAACTGGAGCAGGGCACTTACGAATGAGGTGCCAGTCAGTAGGGGTGAAAATAACTGATTTAAGCGTATCGTGTTGATGAGTGCCTTTTACAACAAGGTCAAAACCATCGTTGATCACTGTATTGATAATGGCTTCGTAAGGGCGATTATGCCAAACCACGCAGCTATCAATGGTAAGCTCTGGGAAAAGTGCAATTTGCTCATTTAACCATTCTTGGCGGTCTTTTATAACGGCTTCTCGCATTGCTTCACGCTCATCAGCAGAAAGCATAGTGGTCATTTCGTAAGAGAAGTCGTAGATACTGAGGAAAGCAGTGATGGTCGCGCCAGATTTTTTGGCTAGATCAATTGAGCGGCTTAAACTATGTTGCTGCTCTTTGGTTGGGTCTATAACTGCTAAAATTCGTTTAATTGCGTCCATGTGCTGCTCCTTAACTGTTCCGCAAAAAGTAGTACTTTGAGTGTAACCTAAATTTAGAACAGTTAAAGGGGCAAACAATAGAAAGTTGCGTTAAATCAAACTCTATTTACATTTAATCGCCGCTGTTGCTGCAAGCGCTTGTTGGTCCAAAATGGTGATAAATTTACCTTCTACCTTGATTAAACCTGCTTTTTGGAAGCGGCTTAAAAGGCGGCTAATTGTTTCAACTGTTAAACCTAAATAGTTACCTATTTCACCACGTGTCATGGTTAAACGGAATTCTTTACGCGAAAAACCACGTTCACCAAAACGCTCTGCAAGATTATAAATAAAACTAGCTAGACGCTCTTCAGCTGACTTTTTATTGAGTAACAATAACATTTCTTGGTCATAGTTAATTTCATTACTCATTAAACGCATAATTTGTTGGCGTAGCTTAGGTAATTTACCTGCTAATTCGTCTAATGTGTCGAATGGAATTTCACATACCATTGAAGTTTCAAGGGCTTGTGAGAAACTTTGATGAGCCATTTTGTTAATAGCATCGAAACCAACTAAATCACCCGCTAGATGAAAACCAGTTATTTGTTCATCACCTTGTTCTGATAAAGTATAAGACTTAAACGAACCAGAGCGTACCGCATAAATAGCATTTAAGCTTTCGCCAGACTCAAATAAATAATCACCTTTATGCAGTGGTTTCTTACGTTCGATGATTTCATCGAGACGATCCATTTCTTGACCGTTTAATGAAAATGGCAAACATAGCTGGCTGATACTGCAATTATTACAGCTAATTGTGCATAAGCCTTTTGACTTGTTTTGTGAGAAGTCCATACATCAAATCCATTCAAATAAGTTAACAACACGTAAGATTAATGAACTAGCTTATCGGTTGCTATAATTAATAAGTATATACCGTACCATATTATTACGCTGCCTAGAATAACCCTAGTCCAAACATGGTTGAAAATAGTGTTTATTTTCTGGCTGACTAGACCTACGCTTATCATCGCAGGAAAGGTTCCTAACGCGAAAAATAACATAACACCTGCACCATGTAAGGCTGATGGGCTAGTGAGTGCCCAGGTTAGCGCTGAATAAACTAAACCACAGGGCAACCAGCCCCATAAAGCGCCATACAGCAGGGCTTTTGGGGTTGTATCAACCGGTAACAAATAACGATTGAGCTTCGCTAGATGCTGCCATATTAAGGTTTTACCAAGCTTTTCTAGCCACTGTAGGGTTGCTGCTAAGCGCATAATATAAACCCCAACAAGGAGCATAAAAATACCACTTAAAAACGACAAGGCTATTGAAATCGTAGTATTTTGCGCTGCAAAACGGCTGCTAATTCCAGCGACTAGCGCGCCAGCAAGCATGTAACTAAGCGCACGGCCAAGGTTATAAGCAACAGAAAAACTGACAGCACGGTTTTTATTAGCGGCAAGCTGTAAACTACTGGCAATGCCACCACACATCGCTAGGCAATGACCACTGCCTAACAACCCCATTACAAATGCACTAATAAACAGCGGATCAATCATTACTTTTGTTGTGCTGCTCTTTATCGTCTTCGAACAGGATACTGTGGCCCTGTTTGTTTAAATCAGAAAATTGTTCGCTTTTTACAGCCCAAAAGAATACCCCAATGGCAATTAGCACAAATAAAATGGCGATCGGGATAAGCATGTAGATGATACTCATAGTTTTAATAACCTTAATGAGTTGGTAATAACCAAAATGGAGCTTGCAGACATACCAATTACAGCCATCCAAGGAGCAACAAGGCCAAGGGCTGCCAATGGTAAAATCGAACCATTGTAAATAAGTGATAATGCCAAGTTTTGCTTAACAATACGGCGCGTCTTTTTCGACACTGTGAGCAAATGCTCTATGGCGGTTAGATCACTATTGAGTAATACCACATCGGCACTGTTTTTGGAAATATCAGCGCCGGTTTCCATCGCAATCGATAAATGCGCACTGGCAAATACAGGGCTGTCATTCACGCCATCACCCACCATAGCAACAATGGCACCTTTACTGGCAAGTGCTTCGACATGGGTTTGTTTGTCACGTGGGCTACATGCTGCATGCACGGTATCTAAATTTAATTGTTTTGCAATTCGCTCACCACTGTTCGACGCATCACCCGTTAACATATGGCATTTTATCTGTTGCGAATGTAATTCAGCGATCAATTTATCTGCATTACCGCGAAGGCTATCAGCTAAGTAAAAGCGCGCCACAATTTGTTTATCGATATACAAGGTTGCTTGAGCATCTGCTTTTTCGGTATCGAACCAACCGCTTTTACCTATCGCGATATGTTGTTCGTTGAGTTCTGCGGTGATGCCTTTACCTGGTTCGATTGTGACATTCTCAATCGGATTAACTGAGTCATTGTAAGTTGCAAATGCATTAGCAATAGGGTGCTCAGAGAAGCTTTCAAGTTGTGCTGCTAGTCGTAATGCATCTGCTTCACTGTACTGGCTATTTACTAGTTCAACACGCTCTATAGTGAAACGACCTTGGGTCAGGGTGCCTGTTTTATCAAAGGCAATATCGGTTAGTTGCGGTAGCGTTTCTAATACGTGGGCTTGCTTAATTAAAATTCCACGCTTTGTTAAGCTCGCTACTGCACAGGTAAGGGCAGTAGGGATCGCTAAGCTCAGTGCACAAGGACAGGTTGCAACAAGCACCGAAATAGTGACCCAAAAGGCATGTTCGGGGTCTATTTGATACCAACCAATTGCTGTAATTGAGGCGAACAGTAATAAACAAGCAACAAACCACTGCGCGACTTTATCCGTGATTTCGACTAATCGCGGACGCTTAGTTAACGCGGTGTGTTGTAACTTAATAATTTGATTAAGCAGCGTATTTTGACCTATTTTGTTGATCTCTATACTGATCACACCATCATGGTTAATAGTGCCTGCGTAAACTTGATGGCTGATAAACTTATTAACGGGTTGATGCTCACCTGTCATCATGGCTTCATCAACCGTGGTTTTGCCTTTTGTAACAACACCATCAGCAGGAATGGTTTCACCTGCTTTGATCAACACAACATCACCCAGTTTTAGTTTTTTAGCCGCAATAATTGATTCTTGATTATTCTCATCGATAATACGAGCAGTAAGAGGCAATAACTTTTGCAAGTTAGCGGTAAACTCACTGGCTTTTAAACGAGCTCTAAATTCTAAATATTTACCCAATAGTAATAAGAAGGTAAACATACAGATAGATTCAAAATATACTTCGCCAACCGACATTAACGTGGCATAACAGCTAGCTCCATAGGCACCAAAGATCGCTAATGAAACAGGTAAGTCCATATTCAGCTGTTTGGCTTTTAAACCATTAATGGCATTGGTTAAGAATGGCAGGGCACTGTAAAGAATTACCGGTGACGCAAGGACCAAGCTTATCCAGCGAAAATACTGCTCGAAGTTCTCTTCCATGCCCGAAAACATGCCAAAATACATGGCAAAGGCGAACATCATAACTTGCATGGTCATCAGACCCGCAACCCCTAAACGGCGGATGTACGCTTTTGCGGCTTGTTGTTTTTGACTCGCTTCAAGATCTGCTTGAAATGGGTACGCTTTATAGCCGATTTCGTGTAATGAGGTGATAATTTGGCTAAGCGGTGTGACCGATTTATCCCACTGGATCATGGCACGATTAGTTGATGTATTTACATCCACGCGCTTAATTGCTTTTAAATTAAGTAATTGTTTCTCGATTAACCAAGCGCAGGCAGCACAGGTGATACCTTCGACGGTAAGAAGTACTTCTGATAAGTCATTTGTGGCAGAAATAAACTCATCTTGAATATCTTCGTTATCGTAACTTTTAATCAATTCAAGCTGCTCTGGAACTAGTTGTTCAACCTTTCCAGAGCGTACAGTTCTAAATTTATAGTAATCGGTCATGCCTTGGGCGACGATATTCTCAGCAACCGTTTGGCAACCAATACAACACATAGGTTGTGCCTTACCGTCTATTTCGACAGTCGCATTAAAGCCTTTTGGCACACTTTCAAGACAATGAAAGCAATTATCGGACATTAGAGTTTACTACTTATATTCAGGGCTAATCGAAATCGTTTTTTCAGTTGGCAGAATTACATCTTCTTTAAGTTTCCAACTGTTATCGATTGGTTCAATAAACACTGTGTATGCACCATCAACGTGGGTGTCGAGTAGGGCAGTGAAATCACCATGGGCGTTTTTCATTAAGCTCACATCAAAGTCATTGGCTTTAATGGTGCGATGATAAAATGACATTTTTAAAGAATGAACATTACTAGCATCACCTTTCGTAAAAGTGAACGTGACTTTATCGTTAGTAATATCTAAATCGCCATGTAAATAAAGCGCTTTAGCTTTATTAAATTTACTGAGTTCAAGGTTGATTGCTTTGCCTTTTTTATAATAATCGTCAACAACCATATCTGGGCCGTTGCCAATTGCCATATAAATAAGACCAGCACAGCCGATGATAGCTGCAAGTGGAAAAGAGATTAAAAACCATGGCCAAAAGTTTTTATACCAAGGAGTGGGTTTCATAGACTTATACCTTTAAAAACGTTGTACGCATTTTATCGGATCTAAAAGCAAAAGACTAAAAAAAAGCCTCCAGATGGAGGCTTTTTTGATCTTAATTAATCTATTGAATTAAAAGATTAATTGTTTATACATTTTATTAACCGCGTGGTTATTTATCTTGCGATAAGCTGTAAACGTAAGCTGTTAATAGGTGAACTTTATCTTCACCAAGAATGTCTTTCCATGCTGGCATTACACCGGCGCGGCCATTCATAAGTGTTTCTTCAACTGCACGTTTAGAACCACCGTATAACCAGATGTTATCTGTTAGGTTAGGCGCACCAAATGGTAAGTTATGTGCAACAGAACCTTTACCGTCAGCACCGTGACACGCAGCACACATTGCAAACTTAGCAGCACCTGCAGCAGCGTCTTTTTGGTTAACTGTACGGCCAGAAAGGCTAAGTACGTGAGCTGTCATTTCTTTAACACCTTGCTCGCCAAGTGCAGCACCCCAAGGTGGCATCGCAGCAACACGACCGTAAAGAAGCGTTTCTTTGATCTTGTCTGGCGTACCGCCGTATAACCAATCTTTATCAGTTAGGTTAGGGAAGCCTTGACCACCACGTGCATCTGAACCATGACACTGTGCACAGTTTTGAGAGAATAAACGTTGACCAATTTCAAGCGCTTTTTCATCTTTTACTAGTGATTCAATATCTTGCTTAGCAAATGATTCAAAGATTGGGCCAAAACGCTCATCAGCAGCGATATACTCTTGGTCTAATTGAACGTTCTCACCGTTAGCTAATGCTTGTTCAGTTGCTTCTTTAGACTCAGCTAAAGAAGTAATACCTTGGTTAGAACTTGTCCATTTACCTAAACCTTCCCAGTTACCTAAACCTGGGTAAGCTGCAAGGTAATAGACAGACCAAATGAATGTTGCGAAGAACATGTATGTCCACCACTTTGGAAGTGGATTGTTTAGTTCTTCAATGCCGTCAAACTCGTGACCACAGCTCTCGCCTTCTTTCACACCTGTGTAGTTTTTTAAGTTCCACAGAAGTAGGCCGAAGATGATAGCAAGACACGCAAGGGTTAATACGATAACCCAAATACTCCAAAAGCTAGTCATTTCTCAGACTCCTTTTCCTCGTTAGAGATTGTGTTGTTGTGTTTTTTTTCATCTTCAAAAATGGCATTAGCAGCGTTATCAAATCGGCTTTTGCTACGCTTGCTGTATGCCCATACAACAATCACAATAAACAGTACTAAAATTACCAGAGTCAAAATGCCTCTGTATGTTCCGTAATCCATAATAATTACTTCAAGTGTGTGCCAAGCTGTTGTAAGTAAGCGATTAGAGCTTGCATTTCAGTTGCGCCTTTACCATCGTTCATGGCTTCGATTTTCGCAATGTCAGCTTGTAGCTCTTCGTCACTTCCGTAACCTTTACCGTCGTAACGGTCGCTTGCTTTGTCGATTCCGAAGCTATCACGGAATACTTGAAGCTTTTTAAGTGTATGGGTCGTATCGACTCTGTTTTCGTCTAACCAAGGAAACGCTGGCATGTTTGACTCAGGAACCACAGCACGTGGGTCCATTAAGTGAGCATGGTGCCAATCGTCTGAGTAACGCTCACCAACACGAGCTAGGTCAGGACCAGTACGTTTTGAACCCCATTGGAATGGGTGATCCCATACTGTTTCACCAGCTACAGAGTAGTGACCGTAACGCTCAACCTCATCACGGAAAGGACGAATCATTTGAGAGTGACAGTTGTAACAACCTTCACGCACATAGATATCGCGGCCTTCCATTTCTAACGCTGTAAGAGGGCGTAAGCCGTCAACAGGTTTAGTCGTATCGTCTTGGAACATTAGTGGAGTAATCTCAACAAGTGCACCAAAGCTGATAGCAAAAACAGTCAAGATAGCCATAAGGCCAACGTTCTTTTCGACTATTTCGTGTTTGTTTTGTGAATTATTATTGCTCATCGTCCTACTCCATTATGCCAATTGTGCGTCAGCGTCTAGTTGAAGCGAGTCTTTTTTCGCTGTCACTGTACGATAAACGTTGTAAGCCATAATTAGCATACCAGTTACGATGAATACACCGCCTAGGAAACGCATGATATAGAATGGGTGAGAAGCTTCTAACGATTGTACAAAGCTGTACATTAACGTACCGTCAGAGTTTACTGCACGCCACATTAGACCTTGCATTACACCTGAGATCCACATTGCTACGATGTATAGAACAACACCCACAGTGTGTAACCAGAAGTGCGTGTTAACTAATTTAACACTGAACATACGGCCTTGTGAGAATAGTGCAGGGATAAGGTGGTAGATAGCACCGATAGAAATCATTGCAACCCAACCTAGTGCACCTGAGTGTACGTGACCTACAGTCCAGTCAGTGTAGTGAGAAAGCGCGTTAACTGACTTGATAGCCATCATAGGGCCTTCGAACGTAGACATACCGTAGAATGATAGAGAAACAACTAAGAAACGTAATACTGGGTCAGTACGTAGTTTATGCCAAGCACCTGATAACGTCATGATACCGTTGATCATACCACCCCAAGATGGAACGAATAAGATAACTGACATAACCATACCTAAGCTTTGCGTCCAGTCTGGAAGCGCAGTGTAGTGTAGGTGGTGAGGACCTGCCCAGATGTATAAAGAAACAAGTGCCCAGAAGTGAACTACCGATAAACGGTAAGAATAAACAGGGCGACCTGCTTGTTTTGGTACGAAGTAGTACATCATACCTAAGAAACCAGCAGTTAATAAGAAACCAACAGCGTTGTGACCGTACCACCACTGAACCATTGCATCTACAGCACCTGCGTAGATAGAGTATGATTTAGTAAGTGAAACTGGAATTGCCATGCTGTTTACAATGTGTAAAACGGCAACAGTAATGATGAAACCAGCGTAGAACCAGTTCGCAACGTAGATGTGCGATACTTTACGCTTGATTAACGTACCAAAGAATACAACTGCGTATGTAACCCAAACAATCGCGATAAGAATATCGATTGGCCATTCAAGTTCTGCGTATTCTTTTGAGCTTGTGATACCTAAAGGTAAGGTAATCGCTGCTAGTACGATAACTAGTTGCCAACCCCAGAAGGTGAAGGCTGCTAGTTTATCTGAGAAAAGGCGCGTTTGACATGTACGTTGAACGACGTAATAAGACGTCGCAAAAAGTGCACTTGTACCAAATGCGAAAATTACTGCGTTCGTGTGTAACGGACGTAGTCGAGAGTAAGTTAACCATGGTGTATCAAAGTTAAGAGCTGGCCAAGCTAATTGGGCAGCAATCAGAACCCCAACACTCATGCCAACGATGCCCCAAATCACTGTCATAATAGCGAATTGGCGTACAACTTTATAATTGTACTCAGTTTGTGATGCTACTGTTTGGCTCATTTTCTGGCTTCCGCTGCAATTAATGCGTTTTAGAAATGAATTACCCACTTTCATAAAAAGTGGGGCCTACTATTACTTCACAAGCGTGTTACCTAAAGCTAGCTAAAGATGTTAGCTTCAGAAAACAAACTCGAGAAACCCTTATTTTTGCGATGGAAATGATAAAATTTTTGACCTTAAAAAGATAGGTCAATTGCATAAAATTATGACATCAATCAAATTTTAACGCTTTGTTGGTTATTTTTTGTCAGAGATTGTATTTTTATTAGCTTATTCCATTTAGCATGGTTGTCTTTTCGCGGGTAGCTCACTAGTATCCGCTTTTATTTTATACAGGCAAATAGAGTGCGAACTAGTTTATTACCCATTTTCCTTTTCAGTGTATTTTTAGCTGCATGTGATAGCCAAAGTATAGAAGAGGGCAGCACAAGTACAAGTTGCGAAAATAACAGCCATTGTCATTACCCTAATAATGATGAAATCTGGCTAAGCAATTCTGATATAAGCCCAGAAACGCCGTTTACAATTAACCTAAAGCTGCCAAGTAATGCAAATAACCTTTCTGCAAAACTCGAAGGTGTCACTATGTACATGGGGTTTATTCCACTGCAGTTTAAAAAATCAGGTCAACTTTGGGCTGCTGATACTATGGTAGGGGCGTGTTCTGAGTCAGTAATGACTTGGAAAATGACTGTTACTTATATTAATGCAGACGATCAGCCGCAAACACTATTTTATTATTTCGATTCTCTGCAGTCTCACTAAGCCAATTTTTGCTTGCTCACCGTGTTACAAACTTAATTAACACTGTGAGCAATGTCATGACCCGGTCATCTTTTTCTATTTAAATTCTCTTCATTGGTCGTTTGTTTGTGTGAAATTACAAACAATCGGAACAAAACCTAAAAATCATCCTCTAATGCACTGTTAAACAGGCTAACTTTGTCTATTTAGTTAATTTTAGTGAATAACTATGGTTAGCAGTCTTACTAAGCCTTTACGGTTTTTATAACGTTGTGTGATCAACTTGTAAAAATTTCATTTGTAGCACTAATTAGGTGTTAGTTACACTTGATTACAAAGTGCGTGCAATTGATTTCAATCGTGTTTTTTTTGGTTCTTAAGTTTATTACTTGCCTGATTTTCTAGTGTTTTTTTCTGTTAACATTGATACATGGTGAAACCTTTTTACCTAAAATGGAAACTGTAATTTATTGCTGTTTTTTATTTGATCTATCATTCAGTTTTCGTTCAGTTAACTGCGCCTAAGTTGCCCTCCGCTGACTCGTGATTCTAATAATAACGAGCGCTACCTGACTAAAGGTAAATTTCCAACAAGTAGGGTTTTCACATGAAAAAATCAATTCTTGGTTTAGCTGTTGTATCAGCAATCCCAATGTTCTCAAGCATGCAAGTTTTAGCTGCTGATGATGCAGCAGAGTCTATTGAAAAAATTCAAGTTACAGGTTCTCGCATTAAGCGTACCGATATGGAGACGTCTAGTCCTGTAACTTTAATCGGCGCAGATGACATCAAAGCAATGGGTGCATCAAGCATCGATGGCGTTCTACAAAAAATGACTGCAGCAAGCGGTGCGATGACTAACCCTGCTGTTAACAACGGTTCAGGCGGTAACGCACGTGTTGACCTACGTGGTTTAGGTGCACAGCGTACTCTAGTACTAGTAAACGGTCGTCGTATGATCAACTCTGGTACTGGCGCAGCATCAACTGTTGACTTAAACACAATCCCAGTATCAATGATCAAGCAAGTTGAAGTACTAAAAGACGGCGCATCTGCTGTATACGGTACTGACGCGGTAGCTGGTGTTGTTAACATCATCTTAAAAGACGACTTCGAAGGTCTAGACATGAACCTTAACGGTGCTATCACTGGTGAAGGCGATGCAGACGAAACGTCTTTCGATATCACAATGGGTTCAAGCTTTGACCGTGGTAATGTTGTAATTGGTTTACAATACACTGACCGTGGCGATGCTTCTCAAGCAGACCGTGATTTCTCTGATTGTCCAATCGAAGAAGATTACGAAAACGGTAGCTTCTACTGTGGTGGTTCTTCTTACACGCCTTTCGGTCACGTTTGGGCTGAAAATGCAAGCTTACAAGGTCAAGCTGACGGCGAGTGGCACGACTTCACTTCAGCTGGTGATGCATACAACTACTCAGCAACTAGCTACCTTTACACACCAATGCGTCGTTTAAACCTAACAGGTATTGGTCACTTTGATTTAACTGACGATACTCGTTTAGTGTCAGAATTCACTTACTCTAAGCGTTGGTCAACTCAACAAATGGCTCCACAGCCAGTATGGTTTGACTTCACTTACGATGCAGCAACTATGGGTGATTCACTTCTTTCTCACGGCGTAGCTGATGGTGAAGAAATCTCTTACGGTCGTCGTATGACTGACGTAGGTCCTCGTGGTTATGAGCAAGTAGTTGACACAGTACGTGCAGTAGTTGGTCTTGACGGTGCATTCGACAACGGTTGGGGCTGGGATACTTCAGTAGTATTCGGTCGTAACGACTCAGTTGACCGCGCAACTAACCTACTTAACATGGGTTCAATCCAAGACGCAATCGAAGCGGGTGACTTCAACCCACTAAACCAATCTGATTGGTCAGGTAGCAACCTTGCACAATACAACTACACTGAAAACAACTCAGGTGGTAGCCAATTACTAGTGATCTCTGCTGGCCTTAACGGTGAAGTAATGGAACTTCCTGCAGGTTACGTTGGTTTCGCAGCGGGTATCGAGCGTCGTGAAGAAAAAGCATGGTACGTTCCAGATTCACTAACTTCACAAGGTCTTGCAAATGACCCACGTGTTGAACCAACTGGTGGTCGTTTCGACGTTAACGAAGCGTACGTTGAATTTGCTGTTCCACTACTAGCTGACGCACCATTTGCACAAATGGTTGATTTAAGCGCTGCTGTTCGTGCATTCGATTACAGCACATTTGGTTCAGACGAGACTTGGAAACTAGGTCTAACTTGGCGTGTAAACGACGAATTAATGCTACGTGCTGTTCGTTCAACTGCATTCCGTGCTCCTACAGTATCTGAGCTTTACCAAGGTAAATCACCTTCATTCGAACAAGTTAGCTTCCCTGGTGCACAAGACCAAGCTGAAGTAACTGTTGGTGGTAACGACCAATTAACGCCAGAGCTTGCTGATACAGTAACAGCTGGTTTCGTATACGCTCCAGAGTGGTTCGACGGTTTCTCAATGACTGTTGACTACTATGAAATCGAAATCGAAAACTCAATTTCAAGCGTAAACAACCAATACATCGTTGAAAACTGTCTTGATGCTTCTACTGGTGCATACAAGAACCAAGATACTGCACTATGTCAGTCTTCTGCAATCAACTTCAACCAAAGTACTGGCCGTATTAGCTTCAACAACCAATTACAAAATATTGGTAATGAATCTACTAAAGGTTACGACGTAAACTTCAAGTATGCATTTGAAGCTGCAGGTCTTAACTGGCGCACAGGTCTTGATGTAACTATTCTTGATGAGTACATCGTTGATTCAGGCACAAGCACAATCGATTACACAGGTCTTGTAACTTCAGGTATCGGTAGCTACGCGAAAGTTAAGTCTAACTTCACTCTTAACGCGTCTGGCGACAACTGGGATGCACAATACCAAGCACGTATGATCGACGGCTTAGACAGCTACTCTTGTCTTGCTGACGACAGCGAGTGTTTAGTACCAAGCGTTGGTACTGTTGTATACCACGACATCAGTGGTTCATACATCATGAACGACACAGTGTCATTCTCTGCAGGTGTTAACAACTTATTCGATAAGCAAGCACCTTACTACTCAGGTAACAATGACTCAAACACTGACCCGTACACATACGATGTACTAGGTCGTCGTTTCTTCGCTGGTATGAACATCAAGTTCTAATCTAGTTTGAAATGATTACTAAGGCCCAGTTTTTACTGGGCCTTTTTTATTGTCTGAAAGCCTATCAACGCGTAAACTAAGGGAGCATTAGTTAAAAACGAGGTGATATTGCTTAAACAAGACGAAAACTTATCTTTTATTATTGAGCCTGAGCTTAAACCACGCACAGAGCAACGACTCGACCTGTATTTTTCCATTCCGAATGAAATGAGTGTTAATCCACAAACACTGAGCGAAGAATCTTTCTTTAACAACAATTTTAAAGCGCACCTTGCGTATAACGCTAACAACATTCACTTACCCTTAGTTAGAAGCCGTTTTGTTAGTAAAAACAAAGGTGAACAACAAGATTATCGACAAAACTTAAACTTGTATTGTTATCAAGTGCGACTCGCGCTCAATGCAGATATCAAAGACACTTTAAAGTACCAAGAAGCCGATGAGTTTTATCCTGCCGCTATCGAATTGTGCGAGCAAACAAAAGGCTTGCTGAAAAAACTAAGACGCTATACACCTGATGATGAAAAGCTTCTTCCTTTTTATAAAAACGCGGATAACTACTTAAGCTGGCATGTCGAGCAGTCTTTTTTGAAGTTATTAGATGAAGGGCCGCGCAGCAGTGATTTTGCGAAAGAACGTAGTGAGCTATTAGAGTTTTGTAAAGCAGAAAACAGTTACCGAGAAGAGCAAGAGTATAACTCGCAATCTACACTCGAAGATGCCAACCGTATCACCAATAAAATGCGCCTATTACAACGTTTAATTGAGCATGGGGTGGTACTTAATCGCACTACACGGCATTTAAACAGTTACTTAAAGCGCATGGTGAAGGGCACGGTGACGGCTGTGATTATGGCCTTTGTGATGCTTGTCGTGCTGAATGCACGTTCAAACTTTACCGAAGTGACAGCAACCTTGATTTTGATCTTAGGCGTTATTTACGGTCTTCGTGAGATATTTAAAGAAGATATCACACGGGTGATCTGGCGGGCTATCGTTAGAGGGCGGCCAAAATGGCGTTTTCAGTTTAAAAACAGCATAACTAAAGACAAAATAGCCAGCCAATACATTTGGCTTGAATACACCACCTTTAAACGTATTCCTAAAGCAGTCAGAAGAATTTTTTCAAAGCGTCGTCATCAAAATAAACAAGCTGCTCAGTGGCTGCATTTTGCAAGCGAAACACAAGTTAACGCCAAAGAGTTTTTACCTGGCTACGACACCTTGCAACAAACCATGCAATTTAGCTTGGCACCCTTTGCTCGTTATTTAAAACGCGGTGAAGGTAAGCTTTATCATCTTGATAGTAACAAAATATCTAAGCAGGCTGTTGAGAGGCGCTATCAGTTAAATGTGGTTTTAGTGTTCACGCAAAGTGAAGAAGAGACTTTGTATCAGCGTTACAAGATTACGTTAAATCGCAGCAAGATCATCAATATTGAGCGTATTTACTCGCAAACAGACATTTTGAAAGATGAAAGATGAAAGATGAAAGATGAAAGATGAAAGATGAAAGATGAAAGATGAAAGGGTGGCTTTAGCCACCCACTCGGATTTATTTAGCGTCTAAACCCGTTTTGCTGTAAAGCGATACTTTGTCTGATACTAGCGTAATTTCGATATTTTTATCTTTGTTACCCCAGATACAGTTAGTGTGTAGTGTTTTTTCTTCACACTTATCTGCAGAGCCTAAAATCGCTTCTACTTCAGCTTTATCCATGCCAATTTCAATTTTTTCGTAGTTCTCTAAATTTACTTTTGAGCAACCCGCTAAAGTAAGTGCTGCAGCCGCTGCTGCAATTGCCATATATTTTTTCATAATTGTATCCATTAATGGTTGTAGCGTCTTATTTGAAGGATCATTCCCATTCGTGGGTGATCAAAATAATGTATCTCGTTACTGATCACACGTTTAAATTGTGAAAAACGTGCCTTTTCGTAATCACCGTTTTCTAAACGCTGACTAATATCAAAATCAGCATTGATGAATAGGTAATGACGAACATAAATCTTCATTAAACCGTCTAATTCCCACTCAGGTACATGTTGTAATTGTTCAGGAATATAGCGTTCAGTAGGGCCGACTAAACTAATAAAATCGTTATTTTCACTCTCTACTGGACTTGCGTGTTTTGCTAAGTGATCGCCGGAAAATAGGCGAATACTCGGTGCTCTTTTTTCACTCATTTCAGGAAAACGCCAGCCTGTGTGCAAAATGGGCGTTAAGCCTTTTCTATCAAGCTGATTTTTTTGCTCAACAAACTGTAATTGTTCTGGTGCAATTAAATATATTTCGTCTGTGTCTTCACGGGGTTCAACAACAGGTGTAACAGGCAGTTGATTATAGCTTGCTAAAAAATCAACACTGTCATCACACACGTTTGAGTGAGGATTGCTATTCACTAAAGAATCCGTGAAAGAATCACTGCGAAAGCGGCTATCACCCTCAATACATGCTTGTTTCGCTTGCGCTGTGTATGCAGGAGTTAATAGATCTTTGCTACGCTTAGCGTTGATTTCATCGTGTTTTAAACTGAAATCTTCCTGTAAATAGGGGGCCGGGCGCTGTTTATAAATAAGAACTTCTATTTCGAACCAACGTGCTGCAAATGACGAGCTTGTAAATAAGCAACAAAGCAGTAGTAAACTATTTCTAAACAACATTAATGGCTAACCTTTTTCTCGAAATCTGCAATCATTGCAGTGACCATTTTTAAGCGTTCGCGAGCGTTGGCTTCGCTAATTGCAAAGCGCAGTTTATTTGCGCCATCCATTTTATACACCTGCGGTGCACTTTGTATCAAACCTATAATGAAGCTAGGGTTAACCTTTGTATGCTGGCTAAACTCAAAATAGCCGCCTTTCGGGTTTGCTTCAATCTTTTTAATGCCAATATGACTGGCTTGCAGTTTTAATTGCTGCAAACTGAATAAGTTTTTAGTGGCGTCAGGCAGCAGACCAAAACGGTCAATCAGCTCTACCTGTAACTCGTCCATATCATTGAGGTTAGCACAGCTTGCAATGCGTTTATAGATACCTAAACGTACGTTGACATCATGAATATAATCATCAGGCAATAACGCTGGCAGCTTTAAGTCCACTTCGGTTTGCTGACCGAGTAGGTTCTCAAGGGTTGGCTCTTTACCTTCTTTGAGCGAGTTGACCGCTTGCTCAAGCATTTCCATATACAAACTAAAACCTATGGTTTGCATTTGACCTGATTGGTCATCACCAAGCAGCTCACCGGCACCACGAATTTCTAAGTCATGAGTTGCGAGCGCAAAACCTGCACCCAAGTCTTCCAGCGATTCAATCGCTTCAAGGCGTTTAACCGCATCTTTACTAAGTGATTTTGGGTTACCAGTGAGAAGGTAGGCATACGCTTGGTGATGGCTTCGGCCAACACGACCACGCAATTGATGCAGTTGTGCCAGACCGAGTTTATCTGCTCTATCCATAATAATGGTGTTGGCAGTCGGTACATCAATACCAGTTTCGATGATGGTGGTACACACAATCACGTTATATTTCTGGTGATAAAAATCACTCATAATTTGCTCAAGCTCGCGCTCTCGCATTTGACCATGTGCGGTTGTTACGCTGGCTTCAGGGACCCATTCACTGATTTCTTCAGCAACTCGGTCTATGGTTTCAACATTATTATGTAAGAAATACACCTGACCACCGCGTTTAATTTCACGCAGAATTGCTTCACGAATAAGCTCTGCATCTCTTTGTCTAACAAAGGTTTTAACCGCTAAACGTTTCGCAGGCGGTGTGGCAATAATTGATAGATCACGCATGCCACTCATTGCCATATTTAATGTACGTGGGATAGGGGTTGCTGTGAGCGTTAAAATATCGACATCGGCACGTAATGCTTTGATTTTTTCTTTTTGACGCACCCCAAAACGGTGCTCTTCGTCAACAATCAATAAGCCCAAATCTTTAAATTGAATATCTTGTTGAATTAGCTTGTGAGTACCGATAACGATATCTATTTTACCCTCAGCCATTTTATCGAGGGTGTCTTTTTGCTCTTTGGTTGAGTTAAAGCGCGATAAAACACCGACCTCAATTGGTAAATCAGCAAAACGGTCTTTAAAGTTCTCATAGTGTTGCTGTGCAAGCAGTGTGGTGGGTACAAGTACCGCAACCTGCTTGTTATCGTTTACGGCCACAAAAGCTGCACGCATTGCCACTTCAGTTTTACCAAAGCCAACGTCACCACACACTAGACGGTCCATCGCTTGCTTACTTTGCATATCACCGAGCACAGACTCAATGGCGTTGCGTTGATCGTCAGTTTCTTCAAATGGGAAGCTGTCGCTAAACTGACGATAAGCACTGCCATCAAGCTTAAATTGGTTGCCCGGTTTAGCTTGGCGTTTTGCGTAAATATCTAACAGTTCAGCAGCCACATCACGGACTTTTTCAGCGGCACGTTTCTTGGCTTTTTCCCATGCATCGGAGCCCAATTTATGGAGCGGGGCAGAGGCCTCTTCGCCACCAGAATAGCGGCTAAGCATATGTAATGCAGAAACGGGCACGTATAGCTTTGCCTCGTTAGCGTAGATTATCGTAACAAATTCAGTGATCACACCGGCAGCATCGATAGTTTCAAGGCCTTGGTAGCGGCCTACACCATGATCAAGGTGCACAATCGGTTGGCCTTCGCGTAGCTCAGCAAGGTTACGAATCAGCGCATCTTGGCTGGCTTCGTATTTGTGTTTACGGCGTCGACGTTGCGAGACCTTAATGCCTAATAATTCTTGCTCTGTGATTATAGTTAAACGCGGTTTGCCGTCTAACACCACACTTTGCTCTAGTGGCGAAACGATAAGGCCAACATCACTCGAACTGTTGGTAAAATCGCTAAACGATTCAAATTCTTTGAGCTTTAAACCACTTGGTTTTAATAAGGTGAGTAATGATTCGCGGCGGCCGTCCGATTCAACCGAGAGCAGTACACGTCCTTTTTGTTTTTTCTCGCTAGTAACGTAGTTTATTAAGCCTTGATACGGTTCATGTAACTTATGATCAATACGAACATTGGGCAGCTCTTTACTAGCCAGGTTTGTATGACCCGCTTTGGTGCCTAACTTGGCTTGCGATAAACGAATACGTGCGTATTTAGCAAATTCACCAAACAGCTCATTAACGCTTTGATATAGCTTAATTGGCTCAAGAAGTGGTCTGAGTGGATCAACACGGCGGTTTTCGTAGCGAACATTTACATCGTGCCAAAACTGATCAGCAGCATGTTCAATATCGCCATAATGCATAAACGTCGTATTGCTTGGTAAGTAATCGAAGATGGTTGCCAATCCATCAAAAAAAAGTGGCATATAATATTCGATACCGGCAGGCCAGGTTCCTTTAGTCACCTGCATATAAATTGAGTCTTGCTCTGAGCTTGCGCCAAATTGTTCACGATAATTGATACGAAAACGCTCAATGTCAGCGTCGTTAGTTGGGAATTCGTGAGCTGGTAGTAACTCAATTTTGTCGACCTTTTCATCTGAACGTTGGCTTTCAACATCAAATAAACGAATGCTGTCGAGCTCATCATCAAAAAAGTCTAAACGAAATGGGTGAGGGCTACCCATAGGGTATAAGTCAACGATAGAGCCGCGAATCGCGTATTCACCATGCTCCATCACTTGTTGTACATGTAAATAGCCCGCTTGTTCAAGGTTTTCACGTAGGGTGTGCGTATCTAGGGTATCACCCACTTTAAAGTTAAGGGTTGAACCATAAATAAACGAAGCAGGGGCTGTACGCAGCATTAAGGTCGACACTGGCACGATTAATACGCTTTGTTGTTCTTTTTTTAAGGTATTTAAGGTGGCTAAGCGCGCTGAAATAATATCTTGATGCGGCGAAAAATGATCATAAGGTAGCGTTTCCCAGTCAGGGAAGACCATGACTGGGTTTTTAGGCAATAGAAATTCGAGTTCAGTTTCAAGGCGTAGGGCGCTCGGCGTATCTGGGGTGACAATCACAACCAGCTCGTTGTGTTGTTTTACACCTTCTGCGATAGCGATGCTAAGCCCGCTACCGGTAAGTTGTCCCCATTGAATTTTATCTTTTTCAGATTTTACCCAAGGCAATGCTGCCCATTGCGCAAACGCCATTTACTACTCCTTTAAACTGTTTTTACTGCTTAGTCTCGATAAATCTTGGTTAAGTCCTGATAGTGATCGATACGACGATCACGAAGGTAAGGCCAAATTCGACGTATGTTTTCACTACGTGCTTGGTCTAATTCTACAACCAATAATTGCTCATCGCTGTTGTTTGCTTCGGCTAAAATTTCACCTTGAGGGCCCGCGATAAACGAGTTACCCCAGAACTGAATACCTTCACTTTGACCGCTTGGATCACTTTCGTGGCCAACACGGTTACAGCTGATCACCGGTACGCCATTGGCAACTGCATGAGCGCGTTGTGAAATAACCCACGCGTCTTTTTGACGAGTTTGTTCGTCTTTTTCATCACGCGGGTCCCAACCTATGGCTGTTGGGTAAATTAAAATTTCAGCACCAGCCATTGCCATTAAGCGTGCCGCCTCTGGGAACCATTGATCCCAACACACTAATACGCCTAATTTACCGACAGAGGTTTGAATAGGCTCAAAACCTAAATCACCCGGTGTGAAGTAAAACTTCTCGTAAAAACCTGGGTCATCAGGAATATGCATTTTACGGTATTTACCGGCAATGCTCCCGTCAGTTTCAAGTACCACAGCAGTATTGTGATAAAGCCCTGTAGCGCGCTTTTCGAATAATGATGACACGATCACCACATTGAGTTCTTTGGCAAGTGCGCCTAAGGTGTCTGTACTTGGACCTGGAATTGTTTCTGCTAAATCAAAAACGTCTACATCTTCGGTTTGGCAAAAATATAAACTGCGGTGTAGCTCTTGAAGAACAATAAGCTTAGCGCCTTGGCTTGCTGCATCACGAATACCAGCAATAGATTTTGCCATATTGTCTTGAGCATTATCGGTGTTTGATTGCTGAACAAGAGCAACCTTTAAATGCGTTGGTTTAGTCATTGTTTGTTCCTGCTAAAAAGCCGCGCGGTAATTGCATTGTAATACAGTGTAAGCTGCCAAATTGGTGAATAATTGGCACACAATTAATACCCACCACAGTGTGATCTGGGTATGCTTTGGCAACCTGACCAAGCGCAAGTTGGTCGTTTTCATCACCATAAATTGGTACTAAAACGGTTTTATTGATAATTAAATAATTAGCGTATGTGGCAGGTAGTCTGTCACCATCTTCATTGAACACTGCTTTTGGCCAAGGTAAGGCAATCAGTGAGTAGTTTTCACCCTCAGCTGTTTTAAATGATTGCAGTTGCTTTTCCATTGCATCAAGGGCTGCAAAGTGCTCATCATCTTTATCATCACACTGTACATAAACGAGGGTGTTGTTTGGAGCAAAACGTACCAGCGTATCAATATGGCTGTCGGTATCATCACCCGCAAGGTAACCGTGATCAACCCAAAGAAACGACGTAGCGCCTAGTTGCTCAACCAGCGTTTTTTCTATATCTGCTTTTGTAAGTTCTGGGTTACGATTTGGGTTTAACAAGCACTCGCTCGTTGTGAGTAGCACACCGTGTTCGTTGATTTCAACGCCACCGCCTTCAAGAACCAGTTCACTTTGCTGATAACCATTTTTAGGATTAGCGACTTGTTTTACAAGCACTTGATTAATTTGGTTATCAAGTTCACTTGCAAATTTATTGCCCCAACCATTAAAAATAAAATCCATTACTTTTAATTCTGTTGCGTCATCAATATTCGCACAGGTTAATGGACCATGGTCGCGTGCCCAAGTATCGTTACACGGTGTCACCACAAAGTGAATGCGTTTAGCATCAACTTCTGCGTTTTCAAGTAATGTCTCAATATGTGCTTTAAGCGCATTATCATGAGCCACAATAACAACATCTTGTTGTTGGCTTATTGCTTGGCAAAGTGCTACATACACAGGCTCAACAGCAGTTAAATTTGCTGCCCAATCAGTATCTTGGTGTGGCCAAGTAAGCATGACGGCATCTTGCTCAGCCCATTCAGGTAAAAGTCTAAATTTCATGAAGGTAATAAACAAACTAAGGTGGGGCTAGTTTAGCATTTTAGCCATAGATGTCAGCTTTTTGTGCGCGATAAAGCGTGATTTTTAACTGTCTTGCTGCTTGTTTTCTTGTTGACGTTTTTTTAGTTGGCGCGTTTGAGCATGCAACGCAGCTCTTACGACTAAATCTTGGTCAGCATCTCGAATCGCTGTAAACAATAATGTGTATTGGTATTTATCATCATCACACTTTTCAATGGCGACTAATTCGGTATAGCAATAAATGGCAGATGCTTCGTGCTGCAAGAACAACTTAGTACGAAATGTTTGACCCAATTCATACACTTCTGTTGAAGTTAGTTTTACACCGCCACCACCGTAGCTATCGCAATAGTTAGCGTTATCTTCAGGCTGCTCAGAGGCTAGAATGTGGCTCATAATTAAATCAATTTTGCGTGACTGGGCTTGCAAAAACACCGCTAACTCTTGAGCTACATCACCTAGGTTACGAAGAGGGCGTAAGGTGGTTTGCTCAAGTTCGTTTACTTCGTTAGCAAGTTTAAATAAAGCAGGGATATCCGCTTCGAGTTCAGCATTGGTTTTTGGCACAGCTTCAGGTTCAACGGCGTATAAGTTGACGCGATTGCTCTCATTGATTTGAAAAAACTGTTCAAATTCGGCTAATTTTTGATTATTCATGCTGCACTCCACACATCTTTCCTTAATACTAGCGTTCGAAGCAGTAAATTGCTAGTAATCAAATAATCAAAAAAAAGGGCAAACTCATTGTTTGCCCTTCATTTTTTACAGGTTACCCTCTTGGGTTTTGACATGTTCTTGTTGATGATGTTTCGCTATCTCATCAGCAAGCTCTTGTCTTGAACGTTTTTCAGTTAACTTACGCGCCGTTAACCAATAAAAGAACAGTGGCACAAAGAATACGGCCAGGAATGTTGCGGCCATCATACCGCCCATTACACCGGTACCAACACTATGACGTGCACCTGCACCTGCGCCAGAGCTCAGTACTAGAGGCACTACGCCTAAAATGAATGCAAGCGAAGTCATAATGATAGGTCTAAAACGTAACCGTGCAGCCTCTAGTGCAGCAGTACTTGCGCTCCAGCCTTGTTGATGTTTCATCAAGGCGTATTCAACGATAAGAATCGCGTTTTTACTAGCAAGACCAAGAAGTGTTACCAGACCAATTTGGAAATACACATCGTTTGTCATTCCAACGACCCAAACCGCTATAAGCGCACCAAAGGTACCAAATGGCAGGGCAAGCATGACTGAAAGCGGTAGTGACCAACGCTCATATAGCGCTGCTAGAATCAAAAATACCATGATCACAGCAAGGCCTAAGGCAATCCCAGTGGTGCCCGAACTACGTTTTTCTTGGAATGCAGAACCTGTCCATTCGTAAGTCATATTAGGTGGTAAAACGGCTTGCGCAATACGCTCAACTTCCGCAATGGCTTGACCCGAACTGTAACCCGGTGCTGCATTACCCATCAGTTTAACCGCAGGTAAGTTGTTATAACGATTTAGGTTTTCAGGCCCACGGCTATACTCGATAGTGGTAAAGGCTGAAAGCGGCACCATAGTACCTTGGTTGTTTTTAACATAGATACGACCAATGTCGTCAGGCTTCATTCTAAATTCAGCATCTGCAGACATCAGTACTTGCCATGCGCGACCAAATTTATTGAAGTCGTTAACGTAATAAGTCCCTAAGTTACCCGCAAGGGCAGTGAACGCATCATCAATTTCGACACCCATAGCACGCGCTTGTTCACGGTCAACATCAACACGTAGCTGCGGTGCATCAGGGCGCCAAAGTGTTTGCAGGCCACTAATGATAGGGCTCTTTTGTGCTTCAGCTGTCATCAACTGCATTGCATGTTGAAGTTTGTCTGGGTCGCTATCACCTTTGTTTTGAATGTAGAACTCAAAACCACCGGTGTTACCTAAACCAAAAATTGCAGGCGGATTAAAGGCAAGCACGAGTGCCTCTTTAATACCCGCTGTTTTCATGAATAGCTCTTGCACCAGCGCCTTGGTATCAACTTCACGTTCATCCCAGTGCTTTTGAGTTACGAATAAGGTTGCAGCACTGTTTTTGTAACCACCACCAATAAAGTCAAAACCGGTAAACGCCACCACGTTTTCGTTCGCTGGGTTTGATTGCACGGCCTCAACAACTTGCTGTGTGACTTGCTCTGTGCGCTCAAGTGATGAACCGTCAGGTAAGAAAATTGCAGAGATGTAATAACCTTGGTCTTCATCTGGCACAAGCGAACCTGGGGTGTTTTGCCAAAGGCCAATTGTAGCGGCAATCATACCCGTCATTAAGATCAGTCCTAACAGGCCACGGCGCACCATAAAGCCAACAGCACCAACATAACGGCCTGTGATCTTGGTAAACATGTTGTTGAACCATAGGAAGAAGCGGGCAGTTTGCTTGTGTTCTTGCTTTAAAATAAGCACACAAAGCGCTGGCGTCATCGTTAACGCAACGATACCCGATAAACTCACAGCAATCGAAATAGTAATAGCGAACTGACGGAATAACTCACCGGTTAAGCCGCCTAAAAACGCAATTGGCACAAACACTGAACAAAGTACTAAAACAATGGCCACTACAGGGCCGCTTACTTCGCCCATCGCTTTAACGGCGGCGTCTCTGGCACCTAGGCCTTCTTCGTGCATGATACGCTCAACGTTTTCGAGTACCACGATGGCATCATCAACAACAATACCAATCGACAACACCATGCCGAATAAGGTGAGTGAGTTAATTGAGTATCCCAGCATATACATGCCGGCAAATGTGCCTAGTAGTGATACTGGCACTGCAAGGGTCGGTATTAGGGTCGCGCGCCAGTTTTGTAAGAATAAATACACCACTAAGAATACCAATACCATGGCTTCAAGCAGTGTTTTTACAACTTCACGAATTGATACTTCAACAAAGCGGGTTGTGTCGTATGACGTTAAATGAGCAAGGCCGGTAGGGAACTGGCTTTTCATTTCTTCAATAACACTGTTTACTTCTTCGGCTACATCAAGGGCGTTAGCACCAGGTTGCAAGAAGATACCTAACAGTACCGCTTCTTTACCGTTAATCGTCCCTTTGAAGTTATAATCTTTTGAGCCAAGTTCAACGCGGGCAACGTCTTTTAAGCGTAAGCTACTGCCGTCTGTGTTTGAACGAATAATGATATTTTCAAACTGCTCAGGCTCAGACAAACGCCCTTGTGCAGTCACACTATAAACGAGCTCTTGTGGAGATTGCGTAGTAGGTGTGGCACCAATTTTACCTGCCGCGTATTGCGAGTTTTGTACACGAATTGCCCCTGCAATTTCTTCAACAGTGACGCCTAACTGGCTCATTACATCAGGGCGCAGCCAAATGCGCATTGCGTAATCTTTGGCACCAAAAATTTGTACACTGGTGGTGCCAGGTATACGCTTAACACGGTCAAGTACGTTCATAGTGACATAGTTTGATGTCCATAAACTTGAACGTGTTCCATCTGGTGAGTAGAAGGCATGAACTTGTAAAAAGCTAGAAGAACCTTTTTGAACAACCACACCTTGGCGGCGTGTTTCTTCAGGTAAACGGGCTTCAACCTGCTTAACACGGTTGTTTACGTTAACGGCTGCTTGGTCAACATCAGTACCAATTTCAAAAGTAACTTCGATGGTCGTTGAACCTGCACTGGTTGACGTTGATGACATATACATCATGCCTTCAACACCGGTAATAGCATTTTCTATTGGTGTGGCAACCGTCTGCTCAAGTACATCAGCTGATGCACCCGGGTAGGCTGCGGTTACCTGTACAACCGGTGGTGCTATTTCAGGATATTGCGCCACAGGTAAGCTGCGCATCGCAGCAAGGCCTGCAAGCACAATAACAATAGATATAACAAACGCAAAAATAGGTCTGTCTATAAAGTAACGAGAAAACATAAGACTCCCTGTGCTTATTCTGCGTGGCTTGGGTTAGCGGCAGGTTTGCCAACATTGACTGGCATACCCGGGAAGAAAATACGTGCCATGCCATCAACAATAACTTGGTCGCCTTCTTTTAAACCACTGCGAATTAACCAAAAGTTTTGGTATTGCTCATTTTCTGGTTTTTTGATCCACTCACCTACAGTAACAGGGGCAGGTAAAGCGACATCCATACCTTGCTCGTTTTTACTTACAACATAAACAAACTTACCAGTGCCGTTATCAAGTACTGCACGTTGCGGCACGATGAAAGCGTTTTTACGTACTGCACCACTTAACTCAACGCGAACGAATTGGCCCGGGCGAAGCTGAAAATCAGGGTTAGGAATAATTGCCTGAAACTCACTGGTACCTGTGTTTGGATTAATACGCACATCAGAGAAGTTAACTTCACCGGTTTGTCCATATAAAGAGCCGTCTTGAAGTTTAATTTGTGTTTGCCAGTGGCCTTGCTCTGGTAACGTCAGTGAGCCATTTTTAACATCTTGACGCATTTGCAGTTGTTCACGCTCTGATAAGCCAAAACGAATACGAATAGGGTCAAACTGAGTCATTTGAGTCAGTAATAAATCTGGACCAGAAACATACGTTCCTTCAGAGACAAACTCACGTCCCATTACTCCTGCGACAGGGGCTTTTACTTGCGCATATTCAAGGTTTAGTTGCGCTTCTTTTAAGGCAACTTTTGCTGCGGCTAAATCAGTTTTGGCAATATCATTGGCTGAGCTTGCGTTATCGTAGTCACGTTGTGAAACGGACTTTTCGGCACGTAGTTTAGCTAATCGTTTAACGTCACGATCAGCTTGAACAAGCGCTGCTTTTGCACCATCAAGTGCAGCTTGCGCACGATCAACTGCAAGTTGATAAGGTTCAAGGTCAATTGTAAATAATGATTGGCCTTGCTCTACACGCTGACCTTCTTCAAAGTTGCGTGATTCAAGAATACCGGTGACACGGGCACGAACTTCAACTTCTTTTGAACCAGACAGCGTCGCTGGCAGCTCAATAGTAAAAGGTGCATCGTGTGTTTCCATTGTCATAGTCGCGACAGCAGCGGGGTGCATTTGACCCTGTTGTTGCTGTGGCGCTTCAGAACAACCTTGCAATAGCAAAGGAGCAGAAACTAATAACAACGCAGATAATGATAATTTGGCAGGTGCGAAAGGCAGACGCATGTTTACTCCACAGTCCAATTGTTAAGTAGGTATACATAAAAAGTAGTCTATCAACATGACAGACGTAACTATGTATATTCATTTGTCGTCTAGTTTATACCCAAAAAAGAGAAAGGTACACCCTGTAGTTTACTTTTTTATTGGACACAAAAAAACGCAAAGCATTTTCGCTTTGCGTTGATAGACAGATTAAATCGCTTCTTACTTTTGAGTAAGCAATAGGACTAACTCTTCAAGATTTTTAACGATGTAGTCTGGTTGCTTAGCCAATGGGTAAAGGGCTTTTCCGGGTCTTGCGATAAACGCTGTTTGCATTCCTGCTTCTTTAGCGCCGGCCACATCCCAGCCATGTGCTGCAACCATTAAAGCTTCGTGAGGCGCTACATTTAATTGTTCAAGCAACCACTTGTAAGCGCGCAGATCGGGTTTATATACTTTAATATCTTCAACACTATAACGGTGAGTAAAGTAATCTGTTAAGCCAGCATGTTGAAACTGCGCTTTGACACCATTATTTGACGAATTGGTAAAGCTGACGAGTTTATAATCTTGCTTTAATTGCGCCAATGCGGGTTTAACATCGCTATGCGCAGGTAAAGATAAAAGCGGCGGCACAATCGCTTGCTTAGCTTGCTCTTTGGTTAACGAAATTTGATTATTACTTTCGACCATCATCAGCGCGGCAACGCCTATGTCAGCAAAGTCATGATAATCATTCGATACCGTACTCACTAATGAGTGATGCAGCATGGTCGAAAACCAAAGCGGCAATAACTGGGTATTACCATCGAGTGCTTTAGCGACTGAACTTTGCATTTGTTCAAGATCAAGCAAGGTCTCATTGACATCAAACACAATTACCTTTGGTTTTGCTTGGATTTGCGACGCTGCCATTGTGCCTCCCGAGAAAGTTAAGGTTAGCAATAAAACGAGACTAAAAAGGGCTTTACTAAACACGGTTAATTGCTTTAACTGCGTTAAGAACATCTAAAGGCTCCGCTCTTAGTGTGTAATCTTCATGAGCAAATGCAAATTGAATCACCCCTTGGCTATCAATTACGTAAGTTGCCGGTAATGGTAATTCGTAGCTATCGTCACCATTGGCTTTAGGAATATCTAAGCCTAGCTGATCATAAATAGGGATCAAGCGCTCATCTAACGTGAAAACCAAACCACACTTTTTAGCCAATGAGTTAGCCACATCAGAAAGCACCGTATATGCCAGCTCGTTTTGCTGTTGAGTCGACAGTGATTCATCGGGTAGTTGAGGAGAAACAGCAACTAATTGGGCATGTTGATCTGCAAATGCTTGCTGCATGTTATTAAGTGCGCGAAGCTCTAAATTACAATATGGGCACCAACCACCACGGTAAAAGCTCAGCACCAGCGAGCCTTTCGATAACAATTCTGTTGAGCTAATTTGTTTACCCTTGCTATCGGGTAATTCAAATGCTGGAAACTTATCACCCACTCTTAAAGCATTTTCACTTAATTGTTCAGCAATCAGCTTTTCAGTCGTGACATCCATCAAATTTAGGATATCAGCAGGGACATTGGCTTTCTTTTGCACTTCAAATGCATCGATTTGGGTTTTTAAAGACATACATACTCCAATCATTTTGATTATTTGTAGTAAGTATAGAGTTTTAAATTTTTATATATACAATGCAAAACTGAAACCTAAATTCGAAAATATTGAATCAAGCCATGTACAGTTTATGTGATTTAGAAACCTTTATTGCCATAGTTGAAAACCAAGGTGTGGTTGCCGCTGCTAAAGCACAAGGCCTTTCACCCGCTACGGTTAGTCATCGCTTAAGTAAATTAGAAAAAGCATTAAGTACTGTGTTGCTGTTTCGTGATAGTAGGCGAATACGCTTATCACCAGCAGGAGAGCTGTTTTACCAACGTGCTGGGGCCATTTTAGAGGCTCTGTATGATGCTGAGCATCAAATTGGCGCACGAGGTTCGGCGGTGACAGGGCTTTTACGAGTCACTATGCCGCCTTGGGTCTTCTCAAAATTTGTGATGCCAGAGCTTGGTCATTTTGAACAGCAATATCCCGACTTGAAACTCGATTTTATGATCACAGACCAATTTGTAAATATTGTGGATGATGCCCAAGATGTAGCTATTCGAGTAGGTCAGTTGGCAGATTCAAACTTGCTTTCACGTAAGCTTGTTAGTAACTCTCGTATTTTGTGTGCAGCCCCAAGCTATATTGAAAAATATGGGCTACCAAGAACGGTCTCTGATCTTCAAGCGCATTACTGGGTATGCTTGCCATGGCAGCGACAGCTTAAACTTAACGAGGGCGGCCAAATAGTTAATTATAATGCGAGAACGCGTTTTACCGTGTCTAACTCAGATAACATGACGCAGGCTGCGATTGCAGGTCATGGCATAGCAATTAAATCATATATTGCAATTAAAGATGATTTAGCAGAAGGGCGGTTAATCGAAATACTCCCTAATAGCCTTGTTGATGCTGACGCGCCTGTATGGTTTTTAAAACCACAAAACAGCCTAGTGACGCGCAAAACAGAGGTTTTTTATGAGTTTATGAAATCTTTGTTTACCGAAGGTACAAAAACTTAACAAATGGCTTGTAATTAAACTGAAATCTCGTACCCTAAAGCAATAAAAATATAATAAAGGTGAGTTAAGGATGACAGATCAAACTGGGGTTATCACCGCTTTTACCGAGATATCGAGCAAACTTAGGCGCTTTGTATCACGTATCGTCAGCCCTGATGATGTAGAAGATATTGTGCAAGAGACGTTTATAAAAAGTTATGAAGCAGATCTTAAACAAAATATCGAATACACTCACAGTTATATGCTGAAAACGGCCAAACATTTAGCACTCAATCACATTGCTAAATGGGACAATAAATACAAAGAATCGTTAGATGAACAACAACAAGTTGAACATCACATGCGTTCTATGGCACTTGAAGATGAAGTAACCTCTAAAGAGCGCTTTTTGTTTTTTTGCCGAGTAACTAACGAATTAAGCCCACAAGTAAAAAAATGTTTTATCTTAAAAAAAGTCTATGGCTTAAGCCAAAAGGAAATTGCTGCTAAAATGGAACTCAGCGAAAGTACTGTTGAAAAACACATAGCCAAAGGCTTATTACATGTTCACCGAGCAATGAAATCACACGATGTACAACCTCAGGCATATAGCCCTACCACAGAGTTCACTGCAAAAGAGGTGAACAAATGAGTAATGTTCACCCATTTTCATCAAAAGAAATGATTCAAGAGCAAGCGAGCCAATGGATCAGTGCAATTGATCGTGGTTTATCGAAAGATGAAGTGAGCCAATTACATTTATGGGCTCATCAAAGTGCGGCTCATCAAGAGGCCTTATTTGAACTTGCGACATTATGGGATGAAATGAGTGTGCTTAACGAGTTAAGTAGCTTATTTCCTTATAAAGCCCCGCAAAAACAACCCGCTGTATTTGGTATGGCAACGGCGGCTAGCTTTTTAGTGGCGATGCTGCTTGGTTGTATCATGCTCATTTATTCAAGCTATTGGCAGAACGAAGAAAACGACTACGCAAAGTTTACTAAAATTTACCGCACTAAAGTGGGCGAGCAAGCCACGTTTGTATTGCCCGACAGCACGATTGTGCAGCTTAATACCAATACTAAACTTGAAGTTGCTTATACCGGCGATCGCCGTCAGTTGATCTTGAGCCGTGGTGAAGGCCGCTTCAATGTTGCTAAAGATGCAAGTCGTCCATTCACTGTTATTGCCGGTGATAAATCATTTACTGCTCTTGGTACCGTGTTTAATGTGCAGCGAAATACTGCCTCAGACTTAGAGTTAGTGGTGACCGAGGGCAAGGTGATGATTGCTGATCCGAGTACGCAGGTTGATGCCAGTGATTTTAATCGTTTAAAAGATGCCTCGGATAACAGTGCTGATATCAAAGCACTTCGCGCGAATGTTGTTGTTTCAGGCGAGAAAGCACTGATAAAACAAAGTAAAACTGAGCCGATTAAACAGTTATCTGTTGATGACGTACAGCGTGACTTAGCTTGGCAACAAGAAATGTTAATCTTTAACGGCGAACCGCTTGGAGAAGCTTTGCAAGAAGTGAGTCGTTATACCGCTACACGTTTTGAATTGAATGGCCCAAAACTTGCTTCATTGAAAGTGGCTGGTGTATTTAAAACAGGCGACATAAAGGGGTTACTTGATTCTTTACAGGCCAACTTAGGTGTAGAACATCAACGTTTAGGTGAACATCGTGTTAGCTTAACTATCGCTGCAAAAGGTTAGTTTTGCCTATGAGAATACGCCAATGTAATGATGTTAATTGTGCGCCACCTTCTCGTCACAAAAAATTAATTAAAAAAAAGTTAAATTTACATAGCGGATTTTTCTTCCTCACTTGTTTGTATAAATTGCGCAGTAAGCAATTGCCTTTGTTACCAGCGTCTATTGTCATTTATGGCCTCACAGCAGGCCAAATAGCAATAGCAGCTGAAAAACAAATGCTGCAATTTGATATCAAAGCGCAACGAGCTGATTTGGCGTTAATCGAATTTGCAAAGCAAACAGATCAAACTGTCATTTTTTCTTTCGAATTAGCAAAGCAATATCAAGCGCAATCTGTATTTGGTTTTTATACCAAATTGGATGCACTGAATGCGATGTTAGAAGGCACTGAGCTCGATGCGGTTGTTGATCAACAAGGCTTGCTGAGTATAAAACTCAAACAAGTAGATAGGATAGATAATAACATGATCAAAGTATCAGGGGTCAGCGCTGCAGTCGTGCCATTACTGCTTGCCGCCAATACGCAAGCGTTCGCAGAAGATCAATCAGCAGAAAAAAACATCGAAAAAATTGCCGTTGTCGGTAGCCGTGTAGCAGGTCGCTCGGTTGAAGATTTACCGGTTCCGGTTGATATTTTAAGTGCCGAAGCACTTGAGAATACAGGTCAAACAGAAGTAGGCCGTATGCTTCAGGCTATCGCACCGTCTTTTAACTTTTCAAGCTCGTCTATCAGTGATGGTACTGACGCGCTTCGCCCTGCAACATTACGTGGTTTAGGGCCAGATCAAACCTTAGTTCTTATCAATGGTAAGCGTCGTCACCAAGCGAGCCTTATCCATATTAATACGTCAGTAGGTCGTGGTACCGCAGGTACCGACATGAACGCCATTCCTGCTGCTGCAATCAAACGTATTGAAGTATTACGTGATGGTGCTGCTGCGCAATATGGTTCAGATGCGATTGCGGGTGTAATTAATATCGTATTAAAAGACGCTGAAGAAGGTGGTAAAGCGGCGATTAACTACGGTGAATATTCAGAAGGTGATGGTGAAACAGTCAATGTTGATTTCAACACAGGTTTTGCCCTTGGTGATGATGGTTATTTAAATACCACAATCAACTACCGTGACCGTGCACCGACTAACCGTGCAGGCCTGCATGGTTCATGTCAATTTTACGGCTGTACTGAACTTGATGACGGTACGCTATTAGCAGGTGATCCGCGTGAGTTAACGGCACCTCGTGATACGTTTAGAATTGGTGATGCAGATTCACAGCAATTTGCTTTAACTATTAACACTGGCTATGAGCTTGCTGGTGGTGAGCTATATGGCTTTATCACTTATTCGAATCGTGAAAATGAATCTGCTGCGTTTTTCCGTCATAACGCAAATGCTACAGGTAACCCTGTATTGCAAGATGGTGATGCGACCATTCCAATGGGTTTCTTACCGAAAATTAATACTATTATTGATGACGTGTCTTACAACGTGGGCTTTAAAAAGTCGTTCGACAATGATTCAAGCATTGATTTATCGTACACCTACGGTGAAAACAGCATTGATTACACAACTAGTGACACTATCAATGGCTCATACGCTAACTATCTTCGTTATGACCAAGGTTTAACGGCTGATGAAATTCGTGCCTCGATTCCGCGTTCAGCGTATGCATATGGCCTTGAATTATCACTTCAAACAATCAACCTTGATTACACCAAAGATTACGATAACTTCTCATTAGCACTAGGTGCTGAGCTTCGTACTGATGAGTTCCGTATTCTTGAAGGTAGCGAATATGCCTATCGTGATTACGACACAGTTGATGGTGTGAGCATCTATTCAGGCTTAAATGGCGGGGTAGGCAGTGTTGATGCTGCAAGCGGTACGCAAGGTTTTGGTGGTTCAGATCCGGCATCATCAGTTGATGAGTCGCGCGATGTGATCTCATTCTACATGGATGCAGAAACCTATGTTATTGATGATGTAATTATCTCAGGTGCAGTACGTTACGATAACTACAAAGGTTTTGGCGATACAGTTAACTTTAAGTTAGCGGGTAACTGGTCAATTACTGAAGATGTGTCTTTACGTGGTGCACTAAGCACAGGCTTTAGAGCGCCTTCGATGCAACAACTTTACTTTAATAACGTAAGTACACAGTTCGTTGTAGGTGATGATGGCAGCTTAGTCGCTGAGCAAGTAGGTACATTCAGAAACGACAGTACCTTAGCGCAATCAATTGGTATTCCTAAGCTAAAAGAAGAGAAGTCACAAAACCGCAGTCTAGGTATCGTGTATAACGTAACCGACAATATCAATTTAACCATTGATTACTACTCGATTGATATCGACGACCGTATCGTTATTTCTAACCGTTTAGGTAAAGGTTTATCAGATACGCTAGATGCTGCACTTGAAAGTTCAGGCGCAGGTGCGGGTCAGTTCTTCTTAAATGGTGCAGACACCGAAACCGAAGGTGTTGATTTAGTTGCCACATGGAACACAGAAGGCCTTGGCGGCACGCTTGATTTCACCTTTGCTGCTAACTTCACTAAAACAGATGTAGTTGATTTATTTACGCCATCAGGTAGTGGCCTTGAGACTATTCCGGTAGAAGATGTGTTTTCTGCCCAAGAAACATCAATTATTGAAGAATGGCAACCTGAAGACCGCATTAACTTAAGTGCGCTTTATCGTTTAGAAGATTGGACTGTAAACCTATCACTAAACCGTTACGGCGAGTACACAGTTGAAGACGGTGGTCGTCAAACATACGGTGCTGAAATCTTAACTGATGTAAAAGTTAACTACTTCTTTAACGAAAATCTGTCATTTAACATTGGTGCAAATAACTTATTTGATGTTTACCCAGATAAGAACACCATTGGTAATTCACGCTCGGGTACGATTGTTGATGCAAGCGGCAACACAATTGTTTCAAGCCCAGGTGTATTCACTTACTCACGTCGTTCAGCACCATTTGGTTTTAACGGTGCGTACTACTACGTAGGTGCAGAGTACAAGTTCTAAACTCCCTTTAGATTCCTTTATTATTTAACTTGCAAAGGGCCATTTGGCCCTTTTTTAATGCAGTCATAAAAACTTCACTTTTTTTATCAAGCTAAATCCCTAATAATATCTGGACTAGACCAGATTTAGGCGATATTAAAATGAATGAATACTTACTGTTAACTCCTGGCCCATTAACAACATCGGATACGGTAAAACAAGCGATGTTAAAGGATTGGTGTACATGGGATGACGATTATAACTTAGGTGTTGTACAGGCTATTCGCAGCAAACTTGTAACTTTGGCCACAAAAAGTACTGATTATACGTGTACATTAATGCAGGGCAGTGGCACTGCGAGTGTAGAAAGTGCTTTAGGTAGCTTAGTAGCAAAAGAGCATAAGTTATTGATAATAAACAATGGCGCATATGGAAAACGAATGGCTGAAATTGCCGAGTATTTAGGCATTGACCATTGTGTTTTAAATTACACTGAAACTCAGCTACCAAGCTGTGACGACATAGAAAAAACACTCTTGAGTGATGAAAAAATTAGTCATGTTGCTATGGTGCACTGCGAAACGACGACTGGCATGCTAAACCCAGCAAAGCAAGTGGGTGAACTATTATCACGCCATAACAAAGTTTATATTTTAGACGCAATGAGTAGCTTTGGTGGCGTACCGTTTGACTTAGCAGATTGGCACATTGATGTAATGATTAGCTCATCTAATAAGTGTATTCAAGGTGTTCCAGGTTTTGGCTTTGTTATTTGCAAGCGAGACTTAATTGAAGAATCACAAGGGGTTGCACGTTCGTTGTCACTTGATTTATATGCACAGTGGCAGTGTATGGAGAACAACCAAGGTAAATGGCGTTTCACATCTCCTACACATGTTGTACGCGCATTTCATCAAGCTCTTACTGAATTAGAACAAGAGGGTGGTGTTGCAGCACGTCATAAGCGTTATAAAAACAATCAGCAACTTTTAGTGGTTGCGATGAGAGATTTAGGTTTTCAAACACTCTTAGATGATAACTTACATTCACCGATTATCACCTCATTTTATTCTCCAACAGCGAATGGGTATGACTTTAAAGAGTTTTACTTTTTGCTTAAAAACCAAGGGTTTGTGATTTACCCAGGTAAGGTGTCAGATGCTGATTGCTTTAGAATTGGCAATATTGGTCATGTGTTCGAAAACGATATTACACGCTTAATTGAGGCAGTATCAAACAGCAGATATTGGTTATAAAGAATGTTCACCCGTGTAAAGGCTTTGTTTAACAAAGCCTTTTTTCATATATTACCTTAGTGACCTTCGACAGTCATTTCAATGGCATTATGCAACCAATACTCAATATTGTAATCCACTAAATTGCCAAGCTCATCAAAGCGTTTACGAATAACTTTTAAACAGGGTGTACCACTATTTTTTTGCAATACCTGTGCTACATCGTCAGGAAGGACAGTAACACTAATAGCGCACTGCTCATTGACTACATTTGTTGCGTATTGATTTGCCATTATTTGTGTTATCGAGCCATTTAGATTGTGCTCAGCAAGGCCATCAAAACGCACAGCATCACAAAAAATATCTTCAAACATCACTAAGCGCTCATCAAGGCTGCGGGCACGTTGCAAATGATGCAAAGTTGATGCAGAAAATTCTGCTTTTAAATCATGATTGCTAATTTCTTGATGGCTTATCACTTGGGTATCAGCAACAAAGCCTTGTTGTTTTGCAAGTTCATAAAAGTTTACTTTAGTGGCAGGGTTCCACTTAAGTTTTGTTGGTGTTACAAACCAACCACGGCGCGTTTGGCTATAGATCAATCCTTCAGCTTCTAAACGAAGTAGCGCCTCACGGACTGTAATACGGGTAGAGTTAAATTGTTCTTGTAACAAACGCTCAGAAGGGAGTTTGTCACCCGTGTTCAGAGTCCCTTCGCTTAGTAATTGATGTATGTAATTTCTGATTTGTTGATATAAAAGCATACCGTGCCTTTTTGCTAAATACAGCTTTAGCTTAACTGATAATAAAGGGATTTATAACGTTTGATTATGAAATTAAATAGTTATCTAAGTAATTTAGCCAAAAAGAAAGTGGTTCAATATGCATATTTGGATCTTTTGCACAGTCGTCAAGTTCTCTTAATTGTAAAATTTCTTCAAAATATGGCTGGGCTGCAAATTGATTAGCTTGTTGTAACGACAAAGGGCCACCTTGTTGTTGCAAGGTGAGTGTACTGGCAGGCGAAAGTGTTTGCTCATAACCAGCATTCTTTGCGACTAAATAGCGTTTAGCTTGAACATGTTGAGAAACCATGGCAACGACAGCAGCATTAAAGTTATTTTCTTTTAAAAAAATTGCGCCAAGCTCGCAGTGATTCACATATCCTTGCTTGGTCATCGTGAGATTTTTCTGCTGTGCGATTAAATGCCCAATATCATGTAAAAATGCAGCAACGACAGTATCAGCGCTTAATTTTTGCTGCAATGCAAGCCCAGCGCACTGGGCTGCATGAGAATACTGAGTACAAATTTCGTCATAGTGTTGGTAACCAAACTGCTCAAATAAATAACGGATCTGTGTAATTGTTGGTTGGTGTGTAATGGTCATCTTAAAAAAGCTCTACGATTTCATATCAACTTTTCCTGCGCTGCCTATGAAGCTGGCAAGATACGTATCTATTTGATTTACATGGGTGTTGTTGTCTTCTGCTCGTTCTTTACGACGAATTGCATTACGAATTAGGTAAGCGCCGACAGTTCGAAAGGGCTCAACTACAAAGTTGTCTAATGCTTGATTTACAAGGCCACAGTGTTGCCAAACAGGTGCATTTTTTAAGATTAAAGCGCACAGAATATTAGCCCCTAAAAAAGACTGTACGACGCCATTACCAGAATAACCCCCGGCGTAGATAACGTTTGCTTGATTATTCAAATGTCCAAAAAACGGGAAGCCAGTGACACTTCGGTCAGAAGGGCCTGTCCAAGTTCGATCAATTTCAAAATTATGGTTAGGGAAAAAGTGTGATAAAGAGTTATTTAATAGCGTTTGATAGCGACTCGGCTGCTCAAATTTATCACTCATTCTGTTTGCGAAGCTAAAATAATTTCCGCCTTTGCCTAGCATTAATCGACCATCAGTAGTGGTGCGGTAATAGTTTACAAAAATACGGGAGTCTATTATTGCAGCGCCATGATTGAGACTTAAATGCGCAAGGGTTTCAGGCATCGGTTTAGTAATTGCCATATCGCTTGAAACCAGCACGATATTGCGTTGAAACTGCGGTTTTAGGGTAGGGAGCCACGCATTAACGGCAAATACAAGATGATTAGCACAAATATTACCTTGGTTTGTTTCAACATTTAGAGGGGACTGTCCGCTATGTGCTTTGTACTGGCACTGTTCAATAATTTTAACGCCTAAACTTTCAGCGACCTGTTTTAAACCACGAACTAATTTTGCCGGCTGAATACTACCACCATGAGGTGAATAATGACCGCTAATATTGGCGGCTGACCCTGTATTGATGAGTGTTTGAGTATCACAGTGTTGCCACGCATTAAGATTATTATCCTCAAGCATTTTTATTGCGGGGGTTAACAAGTGCTTTTGTGCTTCATTTGAGGCGGTGTAATAACAGCCATCAATTCGACAATCGCAGTCGATACCGTGCTGACGAACAAACTCTGCAATTTGATGAACCGCTGACTCAGACTCTTTGACTAAAAACAGTGCCTTTTCGAGACCAACTAACTTACTTAAACTGGGCAGCTTAGTTGACCAAGTTAACATTGCACCGCCATTTCTCCCTGATGCGCCTTGCCCGCAAAAGCCTTTTTCAATGATGGTAACTTTTAAATTAGCTTGTTGCTGCTTGAGTTTGATAGCAGTCCAAAGACCAGTAAAGCCACCACCTATGATACATACATCGCAATGGTGCTTTGTAGGTAATGAAAGAGGAAGCGCATAGGCTTCCTCTTGCATTGCGTTATCAAACCAAAAAGGTTGAAACTGCATTATGGGCGCTCCCCTCGGCTTAGCTTGGCATCAATCTCCATCAAAACAGTTTCAATATCAGCCAGCGAGTCAACCACGAAATGCGCACCTGCAGAGTACAAGCTTTGGTAAGCTTGACGTGTCAGTTGCTGCTTTTGTTCAGCACTACAAGCTTGCCACTCTTGTTCTGTTAAGCCGACAGCATTACCGCTTAATGCGAGGCCAATTGTCCACATTCCGGCATTCAAACCTTCTTCGATGCCGGGGGCAGAATCATCAATTTTTATACAGTTAGCGACTTTTTTAATGCCTAAAGCATTTACATTTTCAAGAGCCATCCAAGGGCCAGGGCGAGAGCCGGCTTTAAGGTCATCACTTGCTACCCAATGATCCGGTTGATAACCATAGTCTGCAGCGGCACTGACTAACACTTCCATAACTTGGCGAGGGTATCCCGAACAACTGCCTACTTTGATGTTTTGCTGTTTTAAGCGATTGATCACTTCAAGCGCACCAGGAATAGGCATTGCTCTGTCTGCTACTTTTGCCTTTTGCAATGGCATGAAAGTTTGATAGATGTGATCAATATCTGAGTCTGACATTGCTCGGCCAAACTGTGAGTGCCAGCGTGAAGCAACTGACTCCAATTTTCCAAGTGTGGCAATGTGATCCCATTTTCCCATACCCATTGGAATACGCGCTTCTGCAAGTGAAATCTCAAAGTCATAAGCTTGTTTAAATGCTTCAACAAAAATGGTGGTAGGGGCAACTGAGCCATAATCCACGACAGTTCCAGCCCAATCTAAAATGATAGCTTCTATGTTTTTCATAAGATTCTCTTTTAATTGTTTCAGGTAACAACCTGTTTTGAGTGATGAGTTCGAATAGGGGATAAACGTACTGTGAAATAACACAGTGAACATGCAACTAAAGCGGCGGCTACAATGCCAACTAAGTAACAAGCGTTAATAAAGAAGTTAAGCCAACTGAGCTCAGGCATCGCAAACGTTTTGTACAGTAAGATACTGACAGAGCCAAGATAGCCAGCAGAATCAGCAAGATAGATTAAAAAACCTGCATTAGCGACAGAGCCAACGGCTGAAATCATTCGGTCAAATAGAAAACAGTTATACGGGATGTAACTGATATAGAGACCTGAGCCAAGTAAAACCATCCACGCTTTTGCGGATATTATGTTAGCTTCGAAAGCAAAGGTACTCGACAATAACAAAGCGGCACCGAATAAAATAAAGCCGTGATTGACATAAAATGCGGTTTTGTTGTTTTTTACCAAAACCATCGCACCTAATGCGATAAGGACAATAAATGACATTCTTATCCCCGCGTAGGCGAAAATGGCAGGTTCTTCACCATGGCCAAGAGCTTGCCAAATTTCAGCTGCAAAATTGTCACGGAAATCACGGAAACCAGTAAACAGCATAAAGCTTAAAATGAGGCAGCTAATACCAAACCAATATTGTTTAAAAAATTGCCAACGTGCTTTGCCATCCATAGGTAAGCGTTTTTGTCTTGCTTGTTCGTCCTCTGCTGTTGGTTCTGGAATGAGGGTTAAGCATTTAACACTAAACAATAGCAGCGGGAAAAATAGCGCACCTGTCGCTGCAGGCATCCATAGCTCAGGTACATTTAGTGTATCAATAAGCCATTTGCCTACACTGCGAACAAGGCCTGATGCCAATATAAATGTGACACTCAAAATTGCGCCTAGAATTTCACTGGTTTTTCTTCCTTCAAGAAAGCTAAAAACAAGTCCCCAAATCATGCCTAGTGAGAGGCCATTAAAAAATAGCCAAATAACATTTAACCCAATCGGAGTGATAGCAAATAACACCAGCGATATTTCTGCAGCGGCAATAAGGCCAATAATTGTTAAACCTCGTTGCTGATGCTGCATCTCTGAAATAACTTTTATGCCAATAAATTTAGCGCATAAATAGCCAAAAACTTGCGCCAAAATCAGTGCAATTTTAAAGCTTACCTGCCAACTCGGATCGTCGAATTCAGTGTAACTATTTGCAGTGAATGGCTTACGAAATGCGTACATAGAAAAGTAAGTGAGAAATGCAGCACTGGCTGCAAATAACACAAAACCGGTTCCTTGGGCACGTTTAAGCCAATTAGGGTGTGAAAACATTAGGTATCCTTTGCGGGGCAATGGCCCCGCATACAACTCAAAAACTGATTAGAACTGATAATTAAAGCCAACCATGCCGCGTACACCGTAGTACTCTACTTGTAGAGGACGGCTTTCATCGCCTAGGTAGTATTTAAGAGGCTCGTTGGTTAAGTTATTCAGTTCGAGGTAGACTAATGCGTTTTCGTTAAGCTGATATGACGTCGTAAAATCAACGCTTGTATTGTCGCCATAATAGCTGTCAAATTGTTTGCTGCTGCCATGCTCTTCAATGTATTCACCTTTGAAGTTAACGGCTAATCGAGCTGCAAAATGTGTGTTATCGTAATACACCGTAAAGTTGTAGAGACTATCTGCTTGGCGAGGAATTGAGACTTTGTCTGCGCGACCAGGAATCGTCATTTCTGAATCCATGAAGGTCGCATTAGCCATGATGCCAAAGTTATCTAGTTCAGGTGTAATAAAACCTAAATCACGATTAAACGCCACCTCGAGGCCTGCAAGCCATGCGCTATCACCATTTTCAGGGCGAATAATATTAACCCCAGTGTTATTGCCGAACTCTCCTATAGAGCTACTTTGAAAAATAGGATCGGTAATATCTTTATAAAATACCCCCAGAGAAACTAACCCTAAGCGGTCAAAGAAATATTCAGCCATTAAGTCGACATTATTTGAATAAGTCGGCTCTAAATTTGGGTTACCAGAAGTTAATTCGTTGTCTGCTTCTAAGTAAGTCGCCCCTGGCGTTAATGAGCCAAAGTCAGGACGAGCAAAAGAGCGAGTTAATGCGAGTCGATAATTGGTTTGGCTGTTAGGGTGGTAGGTTAAATGCAATGCAGGTAACACAGACAAGTAGTCATTGTTTGCTTTAACGCTTTCGACTTTATCTTCATCTGCAAGGTAAATATAACCGTCAACTTCGGTGTCTGTTTGAGTTAAACGAAGACCTGTTAGCATTTCCCAATTAGCGTTAATGGTATATGTTGCCATACCATATAAAGATGCATGTTGTTCATTAACATCAAAGTTTCTGCCAAGCGCTCCACCATTTTCGATTAAAGCAGATTCACTCTTATCAAGGACAAACTTGTCTTTATTGTTATTCCAAAAATTTGCTAAGTCATCAGTACTTGCAACTTGCGAAAACTGACTTTGATAATCGTAAGAAAGCTCGCTTAAATAGTCACTTCGGCCCGGTTGGTCCGCTAATGTAAAATCACTCAGAGTAGGGGCTGCGCCATAGTTTTCAGTATCCCATGCATAAAATTCATCGCTGAACCTAGCAACGCGTTCTTTATCGCGATATTTTGCACCTACTTTAACAATAAGGTCGCTATTGAGCTGCCACTCAAAGTCTAAAGCGGCAACAATTTTATCTTTTTCATTCACCTTAATTTTATATAGTTCGACCCACGATAAGCCCATTTGGCTTGGATCAAACGAAAAGCCACTTGGTAGGTGAGTACTGATTTGGTCCCATGGATCTGAGCCACCATCAATCGTGTTATAAGCGTAGTTTTTGCCTGTATCTCTGTCTTCAAGGCCTTCGTAACCGACATTTTTTTGGTCAAATCGAACTACAAAATAACTGTTATCTTCGCTGTTAGGCGTGTTGCCATACCTAAATTCGTTTTCATAGCTAGATAAAGACCAATTTAATGTTTTGTCGTAACCAAAGAAATGCTCACCAGCAAACTCAAAGCCAGTCATTTCTGTTATGAGCTCATTTCTTATATGTTGTAGTTCTGCTCTGTCTTTATCAAAACGCATACGATGCTTATAGTGCGTTTCATCGTCGATTAGTGTGCCGTACATGGCACTCGCACTAATATTGCCTTGTTCAAGCTGGTATTCAACAGAACCATTTAAACCGTAAGTTTCACGAGTTCCGGTGTAATCTCTTAGCTCTAAACGATAAATTCCTAAACCATCATTTCCTCGACGTGGTTCAAAGTTATCTGTTGCCCAGTCGCGTTGCCAAGCTGTTGCGTTAATTAAAAAACCTAATTTGTCATCTAAGATACGATCGCCATAAAGTAAGTTGGCAGAGTAGTTATTTCCATCAGCTAGTTCATTTTGACCGAGTGCTAAATTGACATTAAATACAAAATCATCAGGTGCTTTTTTGGTTATAAAGTTAACGTTACCACCAATAGCATCTCCCTCCATTTCTGGTGTTAATGCTTTTGATACCTCAACAAATTCAATAAGCTCACTCGGGAAAAAGTCAAACGCAGTGGCGCGGCTGGTGGTTTCTTCTTCTGCAGTTGGTAATCGGTTGCCATTGATTGTTGCAGAGCTCCACTGGGCAGGTAAGCCGCGAACAGCAACAAATCGGCCTTCGCCTTGATCGCGTTCTATAGAAACACCAGGGATGCGTTGAACTGCTTCAGCAGCGTTACGGTCTGGCAACTTACCGATGCCATCAGCCGAAATAACATTTTTAATATTTTTAGCATTTTTTTGGCTATTGGCCGCAGCCATTTCACCACGTTGAATTTGACCAACAGCAACGACTTCTTCAATGGTGTTAGCTGAATTATCCATCACAATAGGAGACAGTAATTTAACTTCATTGTTGCTTATCTCAACATCCACAATCTGGCTGCTATAACCCATATACGAAACTTCAAGTTGGTAGCGACCTGCATCTAATTTAGCAAGCTCAAACTTACCATCATAATCAGTCACTGTTGATTGATTTGTGCCAACGACTTTAACCAAAGCACCTGGCAAGCGATTACTATGATCTGTGATAGAGCCTTGAATTTTTGCATCAGTGGCAAAAGCGCTATGCGCTGATAAAAATGGGTAGCTGCACAAAAAAACAGCTGTGCTGAGTGTACGTCGTTTAATCATCTGTTGAGCCTCTTATTTTTAAATTTATCTGGACTAGACCAGATTTGTTGCAGACAATAATAGAGAGGCTTTTTTACAAAGATGTGACGGTTTTTTATTTTTAATATTAAAAAAGGGTCAAATGACCCTTTTAGGTAAGTTATAGAGACGTGCTTATAGAAATTGGCACATCTTGATATTGTTTTATTTTATCAAGCAAGGTGACCAAGGTTTTGTGGCTGCTTTGCTCACTTGCTTTTACTTGCACATTGGTCATTTCAAACTGTGCGGCAAATAACGCAAGGTTAGCGATTATCTGCTCTGGTGTGATAAGCCGGTTTGCAAAGTAAATACTGTCGTTTTCAGTAATAGTAAATTGCGCTTGTTTTTTAGGGTTTTCAAGACTTGGTTTTGCTAAAGGGCGATTGACTTCAATAGCGCGCTCTTTAACAAATGAGGTTGTGACGATAAAAAATATCAGCAAGATAAACACAATATCGAGCATAGGGGTCATATCTACATCAGCGTTTGCAGTGGTTTTTTTATGTTGTTTCACCATAATTAGGTCCTTGTTGTTTTTGACCAAGCCACAAAATTTACGATTAAGTGGACTAGCCATAGTCGTGATTAATACCACGGATTATTTTTAAAATGCTGGGCGCCACAGCAGTTTTTAGGATCCTAAATTTAAAGTTAGCAGCTTTTAAAAAAATGGTAGTTAAATAAATATTCTAAGTTTATTAAATGTTTGTAGCGTTTTTGTTGGTAAAAATATTTATTAGCTTTGATGAAATGATTTTCAGGTTAGTCTGGTCATTTTTGTTGGAACTAAGTTTAAAGGATGGATAAATGCTAAAAATTAAGCCTTTAGTTTGTGCTATGTACCTTGTTTTACCAACAGCAAGTTTTGCTGAGCAACCAGTAAACGGGCAAGATTTTATTAATTTATTTGAAAAGCTTTCAGGAAAGCAGCCCGGTATCAGAAAAGGTCACGCCAAAGGGGTGTGCGCTGTCGGCACATTTACACCTAATCAAGCAGCAAAGCAGTATTCAATTAGCCCTTTATTTAACGCACCGTCAAAAGCAAATATTCGTTTTTCTATGGGCGGTGGTAACCCTCACGCTGATGAAACATCACGTGCCCCACGAGGAATGGGGGTGCAGTTTGTGCTAGAAAATGGTGATGTACACAATATTGCAGGGCTAAGTACGCCAGTGTTTGCAGGCAACAGCCCAGAAGCGTTTTTTGGTTTGCTAAGTACCTTATTACCTGACGAGAAAACAGGGCAAATTGATTTTGCAAAAGTAAAAGCATACAGAGAGCAAAACCCGAGTACCTTAGGGCAATTTAATTGGCTACAAAGCCATAACCCGCCAGCATCGTATGTGTCTTCGCGTTATTTTGGTGTGCATACCTTTTACATGGTTGATGAAAAGGGTGCTAAGCATGCCTTTAGATGGACCATGGTGCCAGAAGAGCCAGAGCAGGTGCTAACAGAAGAGCAAATGAAAACCTTCCCTAAATCATTTTTGGCTAAGCGACTTGAAGAAGATTTAGCAAAAGGGAAGGTGCATTATCGTTTTCAAGCACAATTAGCCGAGCCCGGTGATGCATTAACTGACCCTTCAGTTCGTTGGCCTGCGGATCGCAAAACAATTAATTTAGGGAAGCTCACCATAGAATCGACAGGTGAGTCAGGCTGCGATCTTACTAATTATGACCCAAACCTGTTGTCTAAAGGCTTTATACCAAGTGATGACAAAGTACTTAAATTACGCTCAACAGCCTATGCAATTTCATTTGCGAAGCGTTTAACGGGGCAATAAATCTTAAGTATCTCTGTCAGGTCTGATTAAAAGGAATTGTTCAAACCTGATCGGCGCATATGTGCCAGAAGCAAACTGTCGGATAAACTCGTTTTTGGACATAAACACGTTTGAGTATTTAATCAGTAACGCCCTAAGCAGCGGTGAGTAGCAGTGGCGGGCTTTTTGCCCGCGGAGCGGGTGAGAAAAAAGCGCGACAATGATACGAATCCGACTGACTTGGCTTGTTAGGCAATAATTCACTTAGTTAAAGAGTGCTTGGTACAATTACAGCCAATAATACCGCTACAATAAGGTAACAAAATACTCCCAAATGGTAGCCAAACAGTGACTTTTTAATTGAATTTACTTTTTTGTAAGCTAAATAAACACCAAAAATGTAAGGTGGAATACCCACTCCAAAGCCAATTATTAGCAGCAAAAAAACAATCTTGAGAGGACCATTTTGTTTTTTTAACCCGCATTTAAGATCATCCCAGTTCCCACATCCCCTATTTACACCAGTACCTCCAGGAAGGCCATCTTTCCCATTTGTCCATATGTCAAAGCCCTCTGGATTGTTTTTACCTGGTACAAGATATAAATAGTCTCGTCCCCAAGGATCTAGAGGTAATTTACTGATAAGTTTTTCTTTTTTACAAGGACAATTTTTACTAACAAATACTTCCTGACTTAGTAAATATAAGCCTTGTTCATTAGTTGGAAAACTGCCAAATTCACTATGATAAAGCTCAACGGCTTGAGACAAAACTTCTATGTCTAGATAAGCTTCTTCTTCAGGCGATAGTTCCCTGCTCGAACTCTTTGCAAGACCTGAAATTAAAGTCATAAAAATTAATGCCATAACTTTAATTTTTTGCATAAAAGTTACCTTATTGCCTAACGCCTTACTGATGGGCGCATAAATGCTTGGCTAAAATTAGCGACAGAGGAGCGCAAGCCAAGCGTTTTGCGTCCTTTTGAGTAACTTGTTAGCTAGCACCTGCGAGTTTTTTTAATGTAACTCCCATGCTTTTTCCAGTTTGATTCATCAATTCACGATAGGAAGAACTTTCTCGGTCATTTATTTCTTTTGCTCGCTGTAACTCAGATTCTACCTGTTGCTTAATCCTCAGGTACTGTTCGGGATATAGTTCTTTATACTGTTCCAAGATAATTAAACCGCTATTAATTAGCCCCTCACTTTCTCCTGGCTCATAATAGGATGCATGGAGACTATCTTCATTAATAAACTTTTTAATAGCCTCTCTCAACTCTTGCTGTTTTTTCTGTCTAACCAATTCAGGCTTTGTAGATTCATAATATTGGAATGAAAAGTAGCTTGAGCAACCTGCTAATAACAACACAAAAATTAAGGAAATTCTTAGACCCCATGTTTCTGAAATTTTCCAACAAAAATATAAGGAAATTAATGATGCGATAGAGCCTGCTGCTCCTAAAATACTTCCGAAAGGTTCCAATGTATCCCTCTATGCTTGCTAACATGTTTATAGCGAGCTAATCGCGCGTTTTTCTACCACAACGTAGCTCGTTTTTCTTATTAGATTATTTTTAACAAACTTGCTAACTAATTGCCAGTGTCATTAAAATTTAGGAGTTCTCTCTTTTACCTCAGGATAAAAACGAGCGATTGGGTCGTTTTCTTGACTATGCAAGCAATATACTTTGAAGAGATAAAAGCAATTGTGAACGGCCGATGTTTGCTCTTTTAAAATTCGCCTAAACACGTCTTGGGGCAAGTGTTTGTTAGCTATACACATTCCATTCTGTAGCTCAAAGTTAAATTAGTTATGCTATCCGAGTTTGCAATGTAACGAATAATAGCTTTTTCGCTGTACCAGTCACCAGACCATTTAAATCTGAACTCACCATCTAGAGTTTCAGATTTATACGCTTCACCGTTTAGCATCAAATGTATAACGGAAGAACCGGTAGAGTTTCCATAGCCTTCTATCTTAATCGCTATAACTTTATCTCCACAAGTACTCGTTAATGTAAAAGTTTGAGATTTTGTTAAATTCTTGTAATTGATTGTAGAAACTTGATAATTATTACTACAAGCTATTAAACCAACCAATAAAAAATAGACTAAAACTCTCATTCGATTACACCATATAGCTAACGCCGCGATAAACGGCAAAAAGTAGTTGCAAAATTTGTGATGCACGAACAAAGCCAACTGTTTTTGTCCGCACTTTTAATTTACCTTGTTAGGTGTATGTATTCCAAATTAGAGTAAACAAAACAAAAATTGAAAATGTTGCATACGAGACGATACCTAACCAAAAACAACCGGGTGATTCACTGCGCTTAACAGTTATTGCTTTAATTTCTATTTCTCCAGTTTTTACTGCATGAATGCAATAAACAAGTAAAAATGGGCTTAAAAATAAAAACACTATAAAAGCTACGAAGTCACCGACCCCCTCGGATTGTGGTGTAAACACAAATGCCAAGAAAGTAAAAATACAACCTAAAAGAAAAATAGTTTTCAAAAGCCGCGAGGTATTTAACCTTAAGTTAGTTATTGCTTTGATTACAACGTTATCATCGTTTTTAACAGAACTTGTTGGTGACTTACATTTAGAACTAGTTTTTGGAGAAATACCTTTATTTCTATTGTCTATTTCTTTAAGTACAATTTGATACCTATGATGATATTTATCCCGATCAATATGCTCTAAAACATCTAAAAGTTCCTCATGAGTATATTGAGAATAATTTGGTTCAGAAGTAAACACCAAGTACACCTAACATGTTTATAGCGAGCTAAATGCGCGTTTTTCTTATTGGTTTATTTTTAACAAACTTGTTAACTAATTACCACTGTTATAAAAATCTAGTCGTGCTAGCTTTTTCACCTGCGTTGCTAATTTAAAAATGTTATTTTGATCTAGTTAGGGAAGCGTTAGAGGTAATTAATGAAATTAACTTTTTATTCTTTGTTGCTATTCTTGATTACAGGTTGCGCCATTTCCGCCTCTGTACTCAAGTCTGGGATTAAAATTGATGGGGAAAACTCATCAAATAACGAATTTATCTATTGGATCAACCTAGATAATATAAATGAATTTAAGCTATATCCTGATGGGTGCTCACAATATGATGAGCGCTCTTTTATGATGTCTTTTCTTATTCCATTACCACCCCTAGTGCCTACTACTAAGGTAGATGAAGTCTCAAAATCGGAAGCTAACTTTTCAATCCGTATTACATCAGAAACAGGGGCTAACGTTGACTTGGACTCAGTTTCTATTTCTGTCACGCTTGGCAGTGATGCATATGATTTTGTTTATGCTGAAACGATAACTAATCAATATATTCCAGAATTCAAAGCATATCGCTTTAAGTCCTCTCTAAAGTGCGGTCAAATACTCGATGGTACATTAAATATAAAGGGGTTTGATGTAGACACCATAAAGTATAAGATAAATTTTTATGAGGGTACTGAATTGGATGTCGGGTATCTGCAAGCCTGAGATCTAACAAGTATTCCAAACAAGTGAGCTTGAGAATTCTAGATATTTTATGATTGTTACATCTGTATTTCCGCTGGGTGGTTCCGTAGGTTCCGCACAAGAGTGGAACAAATATCTAGCTAGTAACTCAAGTTTTTATATCAAGGTGATTATGGATGGGATATCAAAAGTTGCTTGGCGCGTATTCTTTACTAATTTTAGCCAAGCAATTTTTGCCAGTTAGTAAACCGTTCACTAGGTGAGAATAGTGCATATTGCTATAAGTTTTAAAAGTACAAAGTTTGACGTTTCAAAAGAGCGAACAAATCCAATTAATCCGATTTTTGGTGAATCACTTTTAAAGTGGTTTAAATCTGAAATTGAACCTGATTTTGATGTTACTGAACCAGATGCAGAGGATTGGGGTTGGTATAGCTATATTGACTGGAAGGGGCGTCAATACATGCTTGGTGCATCAACTTACTTTGAAGAAGGGGATGATCCAAAGTCAGAACTCGAGTGGATTTTACAAATAGATAAAAGCCTTACTTTCATTGAAAAGCTGTTTGGAAAAGCAAAAATATCTGAGACTGATGAATGTGTATTGTATTTAAAATCGAAACTAGAGTCAGAGCCTAAAATTAGCTCAGTAAGTTTTGAGTAATCGCACATAACAACCGTTGTAGTGAGGTGTTTTTAGAGGCTGGCTTTACTCATTGTGTTCATTATTTTAGCCAACTACTAAATGTTGGTGTCATGTTTTCACGGAGAAGTGCGCATTTAAGAAGCTGGGAAAGCGCCAAAAAGATAAATTGTGTTGTTCAAATTCTTACAATTGCGTTTTATTTTCAGGAGATACAGTGAGATTTCTAGTATTTTTACTTTCATTAACTCCCTTGTTTAGCCTTGCTTGTTCGACTGAAAATACGAGTGGGGTATCAGCTTTTAAAACTCAAAGTATTTACGGCGAGATATCGCATATAGAAGTTTACTTCCCTTTGGATTACTGCGACGCTCAAGCTTTTCGAGCTGAAATTTCGTTTGAAAGTAATTTTGATCAACCTTTATTGACCGTTCCCACATTTGTTAATGAACCATTTGATCTAGAGCACAGACCCGAATTGAGATCTTATAGAGTTTCAACTTTCCAGCTTGCTACTAATATGTTGGGGAAAGCTTCTATAGCCATCTATTACAAGTTTCCGAAAAGAGATGATGGTTTAATAACATTTTGTATGGGACCACGAGTGATATACAAACTAAGTGACTTACCTGTAAAGTCTCTATAACAAATACATTTATGAATGGCTGTTGTGTGAGGTAACTACACAATTGACAATATTAAGCCTATGGGTATTGAAGTTCATTTCCCCTAACGGGGAAGTGGCACGGCAAGTAAGTGGTACCTGTAGCAAACAAGGAAATTAAACAAAGTGCACAAAACAGCAGGCTTGTGCTCTTCAATCGCTAATTTTGCCTGCTATTTTTTGCTGGTTATTCCGGCATTTTAAAAGAGGTTTAAATGGATTTAAATTTTCAAACTGAATCAATGGTTTTGTTTTTCCTAGTACTTTTCTCATTAACAATTCTGCCAGTAAAAATTGGAGCTACAATTTTTGGTGCGACTAATAACGAATTAAAACTCTGTGCTATTTCAGTATTTATAGGAACTTTTCTTTCAATGTTATGCTTGATACTCATTGGTGGTTTTTTGGGTTTAATGGCATCCTATATCGCTGTTTCTATTGTTTACTCTAGAGTATTAGGCATATCTATTATGTGGTCGTTTTTGTTTACTTTTGGAGTTTTCTTTATACAAGTGGGAGTTGTTCAAGCCCTTACAAAGTTCGGTATTTTTACCTAATAAACTCATAAAAGAGATCTAAATTTTGTTATTCATTAAGGCATTAACTTTATGAAGTATCCGTTTACACCAAAGTCGACATCGTACCTAGAGCCAGGCCATTATTGGCCGATTGCTCTTAGCGATGGAAAATATGCTTGTGGTGTCGTAGTTTCTAAACTTATCGATATACATGAAAATAAAATAGAGAGCAGGTTATTCTTAGCTGCATTAATAGATTGGTCAGGTAGACAGCCCCCAACTGCTGAGGATATTAAAGATTGTAAAGCGATAAAAGTTGGAGGGGCGCACATAAAATCCATCACAACAGTAGGTGGTGGCATTATTGGGAAAGCCGATTTTGAATTTTTAGGTCAAAATCCTCGCCAAATAACAGATGATCTTGCCACAATGGGGTACAACGTTCTTAAAGTTGTCGCAGAAAAACATTTCACAAAAAATAGTTAATAAACAGGCAAGACTGTGCATGCTTAACACGCCATATTGCTAAATGTTTTAGTGAGGTAACGTCAATTAATTATAGATCGGAGTGTTTCCAAATTACGATGAAGACGATGGGAACGGGATCTCTGCTCGTGTGTCGCTAGCATTTGACTGGAAATATAACAACTAAAGTTATATGGGGCACGAGAGCCTTGGACATGGTACTTAGCTGCCTGACGGTAAACCACCAACCTAATAGTTAAACTATCAGATGAGATACAAGTCGCTCATCTAAACAGATAAAAGCCCAGCTTAACTGGGCTTTGCACTCTCACAATTTAATGCTTTTTCATTTTACTCATTTCAGCATGACAACTTTGAATTGTCAGCAGGGTTTTTGATAACGCGGCTTCACAATCATGGGGTTGTGGTTTTTTAAGCGCATGTTTGATTTCGGCTAGTGTTTTATCTTCAACTTCTTCGAGTTCACTAACATAGGTGGCGTTTTTGTCGGCACCGAGTTTGGTAATTAGCGATGTATAGGCTTTACGCGCTTCTACAGCAAAATCAGAGCCATTTTCTCTGTGGCCTGTTTCATTAATAGCATAGGGCTGTAAGCGCTCGATACTGACTTTGCGGGCATCTATCATGCGTTGAAATAAGGCAATAATGCTTGGGTCGGTTACTTTTTCCTGAGCTTTTTCATAAAAATCGATACCGCTATTCATAACTTGAATGATATCTGCAATATGATGAACGTTCTGTCCTTGATGAGTATTCATAATGACCTCTTTTTGAATATTAAAAACAATGCAATAAGTTACTTGCAAAGCATATTCCAGTTCATTACCAAAATTAAAAGTTATTATATTTCAAGTTGTTATGGGTTTTTAACGGGTAGGGGATGCTGATAAGCTAAATTAACGCTTGGCCTATCAGCAATAATTACAATCTGGTTGGTAAAATCTTACTTAAGCTCTTCGGCTACTTCAGCAACCTTTTGACGTAACCAAATATGGCTTGCATCACGGTGTAATAGCGGGCTCCAAATCATATCTAGCTCAAATGGCGGAATAGGGAATGGCGGCTCAAGAATTTTCAGGCCCGGATCGTCTAAATAAATATTCGCCGCTTTTGAAGGCAGCGTTGCCACTAAGTTTTGTTCTTTCGCTAAGTGAATGGCTACGTGATAATTACGAGTAAAGGTGGCAATATTACGGTGTTTGCCAAAATGAGCGAGTGCCTCATCGACCCAACCTAGTTTTTGCACATCTTTAGGGTCCATACCCACACCTACACCAAAACCGGTTTTACTTACCCAAATATGGCGCGCTTTTAAATAGCTATCTAGGCTAAATTCTTTGATGATTGGGTTATCTGCTTTTACTAGGCAACAAAAGCTGTCTTTCCAAATCTGTTTGTAGTGAAACGACTGCGGTAAGTTTTCGAAGCGGTTGATAGCCATATCCACTTTACCGTTTTCAACGTCGTGGAAGGTTACATCACTTGGGGTCAAAATATCGAGTGTGGTATCGGGGGCTTCTTCGTGTAATTTACTTAATAAGCGTGGGGCAAGGGTACTTGCTGCATAGTCACTGGCCATGATACGAAAAACACGCTTACTTTGAGATGCTTCAAACTCGCGATTTGGGGCAAGTGTTTCTTCAAGGGTCATTAAAATGCCGCGGATCACCGGCTGAAGCTCTTTTGCACGCTCCGTTGGTACCATACCTTCACTGGTGCGCACTAAAATAGGGTCGTTAAATAAATTACGGAGTCTTTTTAGGCCATTACTCATGGCAGGTTGGGTAATGCTTAGCTGGTTAGCAGCTTTAGTGACATTACATTCTCTTAGTAAAGTATCTAGGTAAACAAGTAAGTTTAAATCTATTTTACTTATATTCATTGTGTGTCCTTGGTGTTTACCAATAATGGATAAATCGTTGTGCAGCAGGGTATGGATAAATGTGGCTAACTACACCTTGCTTATAATTGTATTGTGCTTGTCGCCAATAAGCTGGATCTTCAAGCTCTGGGTGTGTACTCAATAAGTATTGCTTATACACCGGGTTTGCCGTCACAAAGGTACATAATTGCTCTGGAAACACATCTTGTGGTGCCACAGAGTAGCTTTGCTCATTGGTTAAGTAATCATCGTACGACTTGGCTTTTGGTAAGGCCCTAAAGTTCATGTCAGTTAGGTATTGAACCTCATCATAGTCATAAAAGATAACGCGATTATGTTTACTTACCCCAAAGTTTTTTAACAGCATGTCGCCTGGGAAAATATTAACAGCGATCATTTCTTTTAATGCTTGGCCGTATTCTTCTATCGCCTCAAACGCTTGTTGTTCACTGGCATTTTCAAGATACAGATTTAACGGTGTCATGCGTCTTTCAATATACAAATGCTTGATGATTAGCCATTCGCCTTCAATAATCATCGAAGAGCCAATCGTTTTATGTAACTCTGCAAGCAATTTACTATCAAATCGAGCCAGTGGAAATACGACGTTCGAATACTCTATGGTGTCGGCCATGCGGCCAACACGGTCATGGCTTTTTACTAATTGGTAGCGTTTTAATACGGTATCACGGCCAAAGGGTTTGCTTTCACCAAAGGTGTCTTTAATCACTTTAAATACATAGCCAAACGAAGGCAGGGTAAATACCATCATCACCATACCCGGTGTACCTGGGGCAATTACGAGCTGATCGTTTGAATGATCTAAATGACTTAAAAACTCTCGGTAAAACTCGGTCTTACCTTGTTTATGAAAGCCTATTGCGTTGTAAAGCTCAGCCAGTGTTTTATTTGGCATAAGTTGATTTAAAAAGCGCACTAACGCAGATGGCGCATGGGTTTCAACCATGAAGTAAGCACGCGCAAAACCAAAGATAACTCGCATTTGCGATGATTTAGTAAGTAGGGCATCAAGGTATAGCCCTTTGTCTTCATGGTGTAACACCGCAATAATAAATGGCTGTACACCACTTTCTGACACCACACGACCAACAATGTAAGCGGCTTTGTTACGGTAAAAAGGCGCTTGAAGTATATCAAAGCGCATTTGCCATGCTTGATGATGTGTATCGGGGGCTTGTTTATAAAACGCCTTAACGAGTAAACGAATATCGCGTTCTAAATCAACAAAGGGCGCTTTAAAATCAAACTGATTTATAATTTTGCGTATGGTCGGTCTTAAACCATCAACAACGGGGTGATAACTGCGGTACTCTGCCTCCATAGGCAGTGCAGGCGCATCTGCAAGTGTGGCTTTGACAAAGATAAAGTCATTGTGAAAATAGCGACGGTGGAATAAACGACAAAAAACAGAGTTGTAAAAGGTTTCGGCAAGTTCTGCTTGAGGGTGAAAACGCAAAAATTGCTGATAGAGCTGTTTGGTTTCGAGCCAGCAGGTTTGATCTAAGGTAATAATTTGCTGTTCGTTGAGCGATTTGAGCTTGGCAATTGTTTCGTTAACCCGATCATCGTAATGGCTAATTCTTAGCTTACTTATCTCATTAATCTTTTGCCAATCACGCTGTGCAAACGCTGAGGGAGCTTTGGCGGTAATCGCTTGAAAGAGTTTATAGTGATTGCGAAACCCAGATAAAATTAATTCAGCAATGTGTTGTGGCTGCATATAAACTCCTTCTGCCAATCATAACGACATAGAGCAATAACTCTATTGGTGTTAAGAATATGTTATTTATTCTTCAAACCCAATAGTAAAGTGCATTTAATTATAGCGAGCGAGTTTTTTCTCAAGATTTGCGAGTTTTTTATTAACGCTTTTCACGTCGCGCCCGTATTGCTTATTAATCGCTTTAAGTTGCTTGTTGATGTCTTTACTAATTTGCTTAGCTTCTTTGTCAGATAAAATTCGATTTAAGCGCTGTTCTTGTTGATATTGGGCTCTATCGCGTTCGCGGCTTAAAATATCTAAACGATACTTATAGCTGCGTATTTCAGCTTCGAGGTTTCTGATAATTTGCTGGCGCTCAAGCTCGTTGAGCTCTTTCACAAAGTTTTGCGGTGCTTGTAAGTCTGGGTCGGTTACTTGAATTTTATGTTTGGTAGCACGGCTACCACAGGGGAACTCACTAAATACCGTGCCTCTGTCTGTGACACATTTATAGTATTCTGTGCTGGCAGCGTTTGAGGTGTTAGTAAAACAAAGTAGAACTATTGATATTAGATAAATGATTATGGCTTTCATGACGTCCGTGTCTCCTAATCAAATAAGGTGTCTAATATCTAAAGCTAGCTCGAAATAATGATTTATCAATAAGAGCTAGGGCGTATATCGCTTCAGCTTTTTAATGCTTTGCACTAAGAACGGAATATCGAGCCCTTGTTCAATGGCAAAGCCTTGTGCTGCTGAAATGTTTTTAAAGTTACCATCTGAATCAATCAGGGTAATTCTGTCTTTTTTAAATGCGATGAACACATTTTGCGAGTAATTAACACCTGTGTCGTCGTGGCGCTTGTATAAGTTACTGCCTAACATGCTTTGTTTAGCAAGGGTTTTGCAGCCTAAATAATGGCCAACGCTGGTGGCGATAATATCGCTTGGCTGAATAAGGCCTTCGGTTTGCACAACTTTTTTATCTGAGCTGTATAAACGTGAGGCTGTAACAATACCGTTGCTTTGTTTAGCAAGGCTAAAGGCAAACACGGCATTGGCAGATCCGCGCGCTTTTGTTGTTGCGTCTGCACGTACAAGACGTACAGCAGGATTTGCGTCGTCGTTATTTATAAATTCAAATTGTTCAAAGCCATTAATTTGAATTGAACGATTATCTGCAAGCCAAACAGGCAGTTGCTGCTTATCTAAAATAGGTGCTTTGTAAAATGCTGGTAGGCCATACACTATGCTAAATAAGGTGTCTTCGGCTTCAACTGGTTGTAAGAACAAATCAGTTTTACGTAGCGCAGGTTCAGTAGCAACAAATTGCTCAAGAGCTGCATTGTTTTCAAACACTAAAATATCAATCATGGCACTCGACTCTGCTTTACATTCAGCAAGTGGAGTGGGTGCTAAGTAATCAATATTATGAGGGTCAAGTCTGACATCATGCGCTTCTTTATAACTTTCGATATCAAGCAAATCGTTTTTAGCTAATAAGCTTTTTGCCGTTGTAGGGTATGACAAAGGCAATACGTTATCTTGTTTTGTGATATCAAATTTTAAATTCGCATCAGCCCAAATATGAATACTGTGGCTAAGTGCAAAGCACACTAAAATAGTGCTAGTTGCATAACGTGGGAACTTATATTGCTTTAAGCGCGCTAGGTGGTGCCACGTGTAATTACTGACTAATAATTGGAACGCTAAAATTAGCAGCACAATACCGCCAGCGAGAATCGTTGTTAATGCAGGTGAGCTAGTTAAGCGGTGCCACAATAAAGAAACAATTTCGGGGAGGGCAGATGTATTTAAGTGATAACCCAAGTTGAAATACACATAGGCATCAAGCGTTAACAATGACGCCCCAAGGGTGGCGATAATAGCTGCCATCCCTCGGATATGCCGAGGGTATGGAAACACTAAGCTTAAAGGAAATATCGTTAAAACAAAGGCAATAAAAGTAATAAAGCTGGTGTGACTTAACCAGGTCACGAGCATGTATACATAGCCCATGAAGGTAGTCGGTGCACTGTCTGCAACCAAGTAGCTTAAGCTAATAAATAACACTAAACCTATGTTTGCAAAGGTGAACCAATGGCCCCAACTTAAAAGCTGACTTACTTTTGAAGAAAACTGACTTTGTTGCGATAAATTCATAAATCTTATTTAACCGACTGTGCTAATGCTTTTGCAAAGTTGTCGGCAACAGCTTGTCTTTTCTCTGATGGTACATGCTCTTTTAAAATATGCGTGATAGAATTTCCTAAACACATAAGGCTTAAATCAACAGGCGCTTTGTGCTCTGTTAGTACATCAATCAGCTGATCAACGATTTGTTCTACTTGCTCATTAGAATATTTTGATATGATAGGCATCAGTTGGTTCAATAAAAAGAGTTATATTCCCGTATTTTAACACCAGAGGCGTGAAAAACAAAGATGACAATAGATGTTAAAAAATTAGTCGTTCATTATGTAGACAAAAAAGATGACGATACAGAAATTCATTTACGCAATGATGAGATGGTTGTTAATGATAAAGTAGCCGTTTTTATCGAGCAGTTACACCATGCTTATAATGGTAAACCGGGTAAAGGTTACTGTGCTTTTAACGGCGAGAAAAACAGCATCGTTGCTTCGGCTATGCAAAGTTACCGTAACGACGAACTTGGCTTTTGGCACATGACAGAGCAAGCAACGAATGTGTTAAAAGAAGAGTTAAATAAGTATGCCTTTAACGAAACGGGTTATTTAGTTTTTTGCCATTATCAATATGTTGCCAGCGACTATTTATTAATCGCAATGATCAATATTAAAGAGCATTACTCTATTACTTCTGAGCTTGATTTAGCGTCATCACGTCACTTAGATATTTCGCGTATGCAATTAGCAGCACGAGTTGATTTAACAGCGTGGGATGCACAACCAGAAGATAATCGCTATGTGTCGTTTATAAAAGGCCGTGCGGGTCGTAAAGTAGCAGACTTCTTTTTAGACTTTTTAGGCTGCGAAGAGGGTATTGACCCTAAACAGCAAAGCCAAGTTATGCTGAATGCCGTAGAAGACTACTTATCTGAGCAACAATACGACAAGTCAGAGAAAGACGAGCTACGTAAGCAAGTATTTGATTATTGTAATGATTGCGTAACTACAGGCGAAGATGCCAACGTGAAAGAACTTTCTGCAACCTTATCGAAAAATGACGACAGCCCATTTGAAAGTTTTTGCCAAGAACAAAACTACGATTTAGAAGAGTCGTTCCCGGTTGATAAGAAAACAGTTACCAGCATGGTGAAGTTCTCAGGTATGGGCGGCGGTGTTAGCGTGAGCTTTGAACGTAAACACTTAGGTGAGCGCGTAATGTATAACGAAGCAACCGATACCCTTGTGATCAAAGGTATTCCACCTAATCTTAAAGATCAGCTACAGCGCTTTATGGAGCAAGAAGAAAGTTAATCTTGCTTAAGCTTAAAGCTCTAAGTTTTAAGCTATAAGCTGATAAATACTCTTTTTATAGCCCAGCAGTTGCTGGGCTTTTTAGTTTTAGGTACTTTAAAACATTATTACTACTACAAGGAAGAAACATTGCATCAAACGATAAATACATTTCGGTTTAGGGCCTTACACTAGAGGTGAATTTACAGTTTTAGAATTTCAACTCGATTTACCTAAGCTAAAGTAAAAATTTACTTCTAATATTTTCTTTGCTTTTATAGAGAAATTAGCAACGATGTTTTCTCAGCTTCAAAATAGAAAAAGGATATTCAGTATGATTGTTTTAGCCATATTTTTAATTGTGATTGGTATTGTTAATATTTTTAATGATCATCATTTAGCTTTTGCATGGCCAGCCCTGGTCGTGGGTATTTTGTTATTAGGGATAGGCATTTCTAGAAAATCGCCATCAAGTGGAAGCTCCTCCACAGGGAGTAGCTTTAGTTTATCAGACAGTTCATGTTCTGACGGCGGCGGTGATTGCGGTGGCGGAGATTAGATAAAGTAGTTCCAGTTGCCATCATTGATTTAGTAAAACATTTACTGATGGTTTTAAGCATGGTTAATATAAAAATTCGAATAGTGGAAGGCGTAAAAATGCTTTTCTTTTCCTTCAGTATCGCTTAGTTTTAAAACATTAAAGGTACAAATTCCCCCGATGGCTAAGGAGAGTCATAAATGAAACTTGCCCAACTAAATATTGCTCTTGCTAAATATCCATTGGATGCCCCAGAAATAAAAGATTTTGTTGATAATCTTGATTTAATAAATGGTATTGCTGAAAACAGTGTAGGTTTTGTATGGCGATTAAAAGACGAATCAGGCGATGCCACCAATATTAAATTGTTTGATGATCCGAATATAATAATCAATATGTCGGTGTGGGAAAGCGTTGAAGATCTTAAAAATTTTATGTTTCGTACACATCATAGAGATTTCATGCGCAGAAAAGGTGAATGGTTTCAGCGCTTAGCAGAAGATAGCTATGTTTTATGGTGGGTTGAAGATAACCATATTCCAACACCTCAAGAGGCATTAGAAAGGTTGCAATATCTGCGAGATAACGGCGATACACCCTATGCTTTTACATTTAAAAGTAATTTTACGGCTGAAGAATTTAAAAAAGATAAATAACAATAGACTGCAATAAAAATAAGGAAAAATTATGCATGTTGTATTAGGTGTTTTAGGTATTGTAGTGACCATTTTGGTGTTACTGAATCGACTTCAAGAAGGGGGGATAGATATTGGTTGGTTGAATCCTTTTAGCTGGTACCGACGTCGTAAATACAGGAAACACCATGATTTAAATCCTGCATTTAAGTTAGATTCACCCATGGATGTAGCTGCGTTATATATGGTCGCAGTAGCCAAAGTAGACGGTGAAATGAGTAAAGAACAAAAAGAAAAAATCTTATCGCTTTTTAACAGCGAATTTCATTTAACTATGAAAGAAGCAACTGATTTATTACGCTCAAGTACGCATTTGTTAGGGCATACTAGCGACGTTTACGATAAACCTCACAAAGTAATTGATCGATGCTTAGATAAAGTAACAAAAGAGCAAGTAGCTTCAATTTGTTATCTCGTCGATGAGGTAGCGAATGTTGAAGGTGAGCCGACGGCTCAGCAAAGAAAACTTGTCACAGAGATAAAAAATGCATGCCCTCGGGAGGCTGCTGGCAAGTGGTAATTCATCCACAAAACCAACCAGCTGAAAATTAAAATGACAATTATAACCCCTTAACTGATTTTGAAACGTTCTAGTGAATATCGTGAAGATGTAACAACAAATCTAATTTTTAGAGATGTTTATAAGAGAGTTTTTATGAAAAAAAAGTTATCAGTGGCTTTATTGGTTTTATCATCTTTTGCTAACTCAACAACGTGGGGAGAGTTAGAAGTAGATGACCCAATCGTTAAGGGGGCAAAATGTGCGGTTGCTGAGCCTGCAAGCTATGGTGGTTATATTTACAGCTGGCCATCAAAATACGATCAAGTGTTTTGGCCGCATACGGATAGAAATGGCATTTGGTTTTGCGAGACATCGGGTTTTATAGCTTTAATTGGTGATTTTGACGAACTTAAACCTGCAGAAATTGAGAGAATAACGGAATTTCTTGCGTCTCAACACATTTCGAAGCCAACTCTCGAGCAAAAGTTAGCTTTGCTCGAGCAAACTTACGCACTTCGCGAAAAAGATGAATTTTTTAAAAATAAGTTGCTAAGAATCCTTGCTCGTTGGCAGCAGTCTTTAGGTAACCTTAATAAGGCAAATAGCTATCGAGCTAGAGCATTTCAAGAGATTCAACATGCCCTAAATGGAGATTTAGATGGATATAAACGACTTGAATACCTTTATTTGGCGACGAACTACTCAAAGCAGTTTGCAGAGCAAAATAAAACTGTAAATTACTGGGCCGATTTGGAAACAGCATTGAAATTGGTGACTGATCCTGAGTTAAAAGGCTATGCCGGGTACTTGTCGGAATTGATAAAAGACAGCACATATATCAACGAAGGCGGGAAACTCGACCCTGACTTACCGAAACAGTAATGAATACCGAATAACAAGGTTGATTATATGAAGTACAGGATTCTAGTGTTGTTAATGCTTGCGTCAAGCTTTCAGGCTAAATCGGTTCAGAAGCTGTCTAATACTGAACTTAGCTTTATACTTTCTTCTATGGAAGTGCTTTATAAGAATAAATCTTTCCCGCAAATTAGGGTCATTCAAAGCTGGGAGTCGCAGACTGAATGTGATGGTGAATATCAAACTTGCCCAAATGCTAGGTTATTCATATCAGTAAATACAGGCGATCTTTACGAAGTTCCAGCCTTATTTGAATTACCAAAATCCAAAGGCTGGCAATACGTTAGTTTTGTAGAACATGATGATTCATTCTTACTTATGATTAAAACAACGCTAGATCATGCAAATATATCCGCTGAGTCGAGAAGTAAGTGGCGCAGTAAAGCCTATGCAATAAAAATTTCAAAATATGAATACGATGTACTAGAGGTCATAGAAAAGTAACTTCATTTAATAATTTTGCCTTGCAGCAACATGGATATTCAGGGCAGAAGTAATGTAAAAAATGAGTACTAGGAATAAAGCAATAGCTAAATAAGGGACACGACCATGATAAAACGCAACAAAGCTAATACTGGGCTATTTTTTTGTATCGGTGCTGCTATTGGGTTTTCAATCTTCATTGCATACCAGCAGCTGCTTATCGGTCTTTTATTTGCTGTAATAAGCGTTAGTGTTGCAATCTTAGTTGTTTCAAATAAATGGTCTAAGTAATAATTCACCTTGTTATTGCTTTTACTAGGTGATGAAAAATGAATTTATCTTTCACTACAAAAAGATTAAATGTGATTGAAATAGACGCAAGCTCGTCAATGGTTGAGCATCATCAATTGACGATTGCCTTGCCGGCGATATTAACCCCCGCTGTAGTTGCTAAATTACCTTGTTATTTTCAAGGTATTGATTCTATAGCTACTGCAGAAAAGTGGTTGGCTAACATGCTTAACGAGTGCCGCTTATTAATGCTGCAATCTCAACATCAAGAAGTTGTTGGGCTTTTATTTATCTATACTGAAAACCATGATGCTCTTATTGGTTATTTGTTAGCTGAGCAATATTGGGGGCAGGGTCTTGCATTTGAGTTATTGCAGGGATTTATAAACCTCGCTGGTACTCAGTCACAATGGCATAAGCTCATTGCTGGTGTTGATGAATCAAATACACCATCAATTAAACTTTTAAAAAAGTTGGCTTTTGAAAAGCAAGCATCTAAGGAAAATGGCATGTTGTTTTATGAATTTAACTTAAACCAAGGCATACAATAATGACAATAACCGCATTTTTAGTTAACTCGTTTAGTGCAAATAATACAGGGGGCAACCCAGCAGGTGTTGTGTTGAATGCAGATAAACTCACAAACGCAGAAAAACTGACGATTGCAAAAGAAATTGGCTTTTCAGAAACCGCATTTGTTGCGCAAGATCATGAAGTTGATTTTGCTGTGTCATTTTTTACGACAACTGAAGAAGTTGATTTTTGTGGCCACGCAACCCTAGCGGTGTTTGCTACGCTCTTTGAACAGGGGTTATTAAAACCAGGTTATTACACACAGCGAACAAAAGCGGGCTTGTTAGGCGTAACAATTGCCGCAGATGGGCAAGTTACCATGGAGCAAGCCTTGCCAAAATACCTAGGCAACTTTGCTTATGACGACCTTGCAGGCTTATTAGGGCTTGATGAAACAACACTGGCAAAAACAGGCTTGCCAATCGATGTAATAACTACAGGATTGCCGGATATTATTGTTGCTGTGCCGAATGGCTACTTAGATAAAATCACTATCGATGAAGTGGCGCTTAGCGAGTTCTGCCTACAGCATAACGTGATAGGTGTGCATGCCTTCGAATTATGTGAAGAGCAAAGTGAGCTTACTACGAGTTGTCGTAACTTTGCGCCTTTGGTTGGAATACCTGAAGAATCAGCAACCGGTAGTGCCAGTGGTGCGCTTGCATGCTATTTATCAAAACACGTATTTGTACAGCAAGAAAAACATTTCAAGTTTGAACAAGGCCGAGCAATGGGATGCAGTTCACATATTTCTGCCAGTGTTTATTCGGATGAGCAGGGTGTTTATAAGGTTCTTGTGGGCGGCTATGCCAATCACCTAGGTACTCAACAGGTTGTTATTTAAAAGCATTACACACAAAAAAGCCGCGTTATAAACGTGGGCTGATACTTTATT
>NZ_PNCP01000044.1:0-61201 GCF_005886115.1 Pseudoalteromonas sp. S4492 | reverse complement strand
GAGACTCTAAATTTGTTTGCGCCACTTAGTAAACTAAGCTTCGCTGTTAGAACTCAATCTGTACGAGTGCCCACACAGATGATTGCTTTATATTGTTAAAGAACGTTGCGACGTTGTCGCTAGGGATGCGTATAATACATCCTTAAATTTTCGAGTCAACACTTAATTTTAAACTTTCTTTTTAGACCGTTTTAAACCGAAGTTTTACTTAACTCTCTGTCACCTTGTTCAGCGCTTTTCATTGCTGCCCGCCGTGTCAGTGGATGCGCATTATAGGGATGCGAAGAATTAACGCAAGCACTTTTTGAAGGTTTTTTTGATTATTTTCAAATTAGTACAATAACCATACAAATAAAGGGCTACAGAGGGATTTTAGCTTAAAAAGCAGTCATTTTTTGAGGATGAAATGGTGTAGAAAAAGCGACATGCTTTAAATTAGCTATGTCGCTTTTTAACTTTATGGGTGGGATTAGTTAGTAGAAATTTCCCAAACAGCGATTGAACCCGAAATTTCATTGCCAACAACTAGCAATGCTTCATTCGTTGCACTTTGCTCTGCAGGTATAAATGCCATACCTTCAGGAGCAAGATCACCTGTTATATCTGCATCGGCTTCTAAACCACGATTAAAAAAGTAGTCTTGGAATGTCACGTTGTATGGATTAGTGATATCAAACACCATGATGCCGCCCATACGCTCTAGACCAATAAATGCAAATGTACGCTCACCAATTGTACCCAGTGCTAATGCTTCTGGCTCTGCACCTTTGTCATCAGAGCGACTATCACCGGCATTTTCATCTTCGTTATTGTTAAATGCTGCTCCGTGGACTGAAGCGGTAATACGTGAGATTTGATCGCCTGAATCAAAAACCACCATGCCGTTACTATCCCAGATAGTAAAAGAGCGAGCGCCGTATGCATAGAGTGACTCGTATTCACCATCATTATCTTCATCACCTTTAACAGTGGTCACTTTTAAACGGCCAATATCATTATTGTCATTGTTAAGGTAATCAAAATTACTTGCTAGAGTTAAGTCTTTCGCTCTGGTCTCATCTATATATGATAAACAGCCGTCATCTTTATCGTAATCTAAACCACCTTTTGCTAAACAATCAGCTTCGTCGGTTGTGTTAAAGAAATATTCTCGTGCATCACCTTCATTGGCAGTAACAATGAAGTTTGCACCTTTCCAGGTAAAGCTTGAAATCGTATCAGGTTGATACATGCCATAGAGGCCTGGGTATGATTTAAAATTAACGCCACCGTCTTTATCTGATGCGTCAATCAATAAATTAGACCAATCTTTAAAACCTAACCCTTTAAGCTCTAGGCTATTGTCTTCAAGATTAACGATAGCAAGGGCGTTATTTTCTTGCAGTGTAACGTAGGCAAACTTATCGTCTTTAGAAACACTGATGTATTCAGGCTCTAAGTCCATAGCAACGGTTGTATTTATTAGCTTGCCGTTGATTGTACGGCCAGTCGGATTCGCAAACACAATTCCTAACTCTTTAAGTTCTGCTTGTTTATCGTTATAAGCAGTAAACGTTAAGCTAATAGCAGTATCTGCAATTACACCATTTGTGATGTTAATGATGCTAATTGAACCCTCAGGGTCAACACTGTAATCACCATTAGGTTCGCCTTCATTTGCAACCAATACTTTATTGCCGTCATGGCTAAACGTCACCATGTCGGGTAGGGCACCAACAGATACATTCTTAATAAATTGAGGCTGATCGCCACTAATATCATAAAATGCAATTAAACCTGCATCACCGGTGTTATCTGCAGCCATTGCTACCGCAAGAAGTTCATTATTAGCATCAATAGCGATGCTGTTTGCGTCGCCAGCACTGTTTTCATTCAGTGCAAGGGTGATCTCTGGTACTAAGTTAGTGCCGTTTATAACCCCTTCGTTATCTTTTACTAAAGCTGTACGGTCAAAACTATCTGCTTTAATAATATTAACGACCGCAGAATCACCTGAACTATTGATAGCAAAAATTCTTTTTTTAGATGCTTGATAAGCGACAATCTCTGCAGCACCTTCAGGGCTTTCTGCGTTCAGCACTGCGCGGCCAATAAGATTAATACTTAATGCAGCGTTTGCATCTGTACCGTTTGCTCCGTCAGTACCATTGGTTCCATCAGAACCATTAGTCCCGTCTAGCCCTGCAGGACCTTGTTCACCTTGTAAGCCGTCTTTGCCGTCGTCACCGTCTAATGAACAACCAGTAAGAATGGTTAAAAGTGATAGCGCAATAATTGATCTTTTTAACATTATTATTTTTCCTTCGTATTGTATTAACGCAATTACAACACGCAGGCATTACAACTATATGGCACTTTTATGAGAACAAACTGCAGCCACAAAAAAAGCGAGTATAAACTCGCTTTTTATTTATAAATTAGTAGGGTAGCTCACTACTTTTTAGTTGGGCGCTTCCAACCGGTTAGGTTACGCTGTTTACCACGAGCGACTGCAAGCTGTTCGTCTTCAACTGTATTAGTAATAACCGAACCTGCGCCAACTGTTGCCATTGCACCAATATTCACTGGGGCTACCAGTGATGAGTTAGAACCGATAAAGGCATTATCACCGATAATGGTTTTTGATTTATTTACGCCATCATAGTTACAAGTAATAGTACCAGCGCCAATATTAACTTTTTCGCCAACTTCAGTGTCACCTAAATAAGTAAGATGATTCGCTTTAGATCCTTTACCTAAGCGAGTCTTTTTCATTTCGACGAAGTTGCCAATGTGTGAGTCTTCTTCCATTATCGCGCCAGGACGAAGGCGAGCATATGGGCCTAAAGTACATTTAGCAGCAACACTGGCTTCTTCAACTAATGAGTTCGCTTTAATAATAACGTTATCGCCGATATTACAATCTTTAAGTACGCAGTTAGGGCCAATTTGAACATTATTGCCGATTGTTACTTTGCCTTCGAAGATAACATTAACGTCGATCAGTACATCTTCGCCAGTCGTTACTTCACCACGTACATCAATACGAGCAGGATCAGCAAGTGTTGCGCCGTTTAGCATTAGCTCTTCTGCTTGCCATGCTTGGTATGCACGTTCAAGCGCTGAAAGTTGTACGCGATTATTAGCACCTTCAACTTCCATTGGATGCTCAGGCTGAGCAGAGGTAATTTCAACTCCTTCACTATGTGCCATTGCAACTATATCTGTTAGGTAGTATTCACCTTGTGCGTTGTTGTTAGATAAGTTACCTAACCAACGTTTTAGTAATTCACCATTCGCAGCCATGATGCCGGTATTAATTTCTTTAATTGCAAGTTGCTCAGCAGAGGCATCTTTTTGTTCAATGATACCGACAAGCTTGCCATTTTCACGAAGCATACGGCCATAACCTGATGGGTCATCTAAGGTAACCGTTAATACTGCTAGGCCTTTTTTAGGTGTCACAGCAAGTAACTTTTCTAAAGTGGCACGTTTCGTTAGTGGCACATCACCATAGAGAATTAATACGGTGTCATCATCGGCAATGTGCTCTTTAGCAACAGCAACTGCATGACCGGTACCGAGTTGTTCTTCTTGTAATACCCAGTTTACTTGGTTGTGCGATAGGGCTGTTTGTAACTGTTCACGGCCATGGCCATAAACCAGGTTTGTTTCACGAGCGCCGAGAGCGGTAGCATTATCAATAACGTGCTGCACCATAGGTTTACCAGCAACTTTGTGTAATACCTTAGGGAGTGCAGAGCGCATACGGGTGCCTTTACCCGCAGCAAGAATAACGGTAGTCAGAGACATTAAAACAATATCCTTCTTTCTTTGTTTTAGTTGAGCGAAATGAATTAAGCGATAAACATGCAAAGTTGCGCAAGTCACGTCATGTGCAAATACTCAAACCTAGTTAATAGGAAAGAACTTCAGATGAAAGCTCAGTTCAGTTTCAATACACACATTGTAGCGGGGAATAGTGCAGGATATAAGTACAATAATCAGAATAGGGTGTTATGCAGTGAATTTCGGGCACAAAAAAGCCCACGTTAAGTGGGCTTTTTGAAAACCGAGTAGGCTTACTTTTTACGTAATTGTTGGATTACGCGAAGTTGAGCGATTGCTTCAGCAAGCTGCACAGCAGCTTGTTGATAATCTAACTCAGCAACTGACGTGTTCGACATTTGCTCTTCAGCATCACGTTTAGCTTTTTCAGCTGCTTGTTCATCTAGATCTTCACCACGAACTGCAGTGTCTGCAAGAATCGTAATGCGATTAGGTTGAACTTCTAGCGTACCGCCAGCAACATACATCACGTCTTCGTGACCAAATTGCTTAACTAAACGTACCATACCAGGTTTTAGGGCAGTTAATAATGGAGCGTGACCATAGTTAACACCTAGGTCACCTTCAGTACCACTTACTTGAATAGATTCTACCAGACCAGAGAATAAACTCTCTTCTGCGCTTACTACGTCAAGATGTACAGTCATAGCCGCCATACTACCCTCCTAATTACATGCTTTTGGCTTTTTCTTGAGCTTCTTCAATAGAGCCAACCATGTAGAACGCTTGCTCTGGCATATCATCAAACTCACCGTTTAAGATACCTTTGAAGCCAGCAATTGTGTCTTTAAGTGACACGTATTTACCCGGTGAACCTGTGAATACTTCAGCAACGAAGAACGGCTGAGATAGGAAACGCTGGATTTTACGTGCACGAGATACAACTTGCTTATCTTCATCAGAAAGCTCGTCCATACCTAGGATTGCGATGATGTCTTTAAGTTCTTTATAACGTTGAAGAACTGTTTGAACGCCACGCGCTGTATCGTAGTGCTCTTGACCGATTACTAATGGATCAAGTTGACGTGAAGATGAATCAAGTGGGTCTACCGCTGGGTAGATACCAAGTGAAGCGATATCACGTGAAAGTACTACTGTTGCATCTAAGTGAGCAAACGTTGTTGCTGGAGATGGGTCAGTTAAGTCATCCGCAGGTACGTATACCGCTTGGATTGAAGTGATTGAACCAGTCTTAGTAGATGCGATACGCTCTTGAAGTACACCCATTTCTTCAGCAAGAGTTGGTTGGTAACCTACTGCTGAAGGCATACGACCTAGAAGTGCTGATACTTCTGTACCCGCTAGAGTATAACGGTAGATGTTATCAACGAAGAAAAGAACGTCACGACCTTCGTCACGGAACTTCTCAGCCATAGTAAGACCTGTTAACGCTACGCGTAAACGGTTACCCGGTGGCTCATTCATCTGACCGTATACTAGAGATACTTTGTCTAGTACGTTTGAGTCGTTCATCTCATGGTAGAAATCGTTACCCTCACGAGTACGCTCACCAACACCTGCGAATACTGAGTAACCGCTGTGCTCGATTGCGATGTTACGGATAAGTTCCATCATGTTTACGGTTTTACCTACACCGGCACCACCGAATAGACCAACTTTACCACCTTTAGCGAATGGACATACAAGGTCGATTACCTTGATACCAGTCTCTAAAAGTTCTACTGAATTTGATTGATCTTCGTAAGAAGGTGCTTCACGGTGAATAGACATACGCTCTTCTTCACCAATTGGACCAGCTTCATCAATAGGGTTACCTAATACGTCCATGATACGACCTAGTGTCTTCGTACCTACTGGAACGTGGATTGGCTGACCTGTACCTTCTACTGCTGTACCACGACGTAAACCGTCAGTAGTACCAAGTGCGATACCACGTACCACACCGCCACCTAGCTGTTGTTGAACTTCTAAAGTTAAACCTGCTAAGTCGCCATCTGTTACTTTTAGTGCGTCATATACGGCTGGCACGTTGTCTTGTGGAAACTCGATGTCCACAACGGCGCCGATAATTTGGACGACCTTACCTAAACTCATGTCTATTCCTCTCATTAAACTTTGCCGAAGCGTTAAACTGCTGCCGAACCGCCAACAATCTCACTGATTTCTTGTGTGATTGCAGCTTGACGAGCCTTGTTATAAACAAGCTGTAACTCATCCATAAGGTCGCCTGCGTTATCAGTTGCAGCTTTCATTGCAACCATACGGGCAGCCTGTTCAGAGGCAGCGTTCTCAACTACACCTTGGTATACTTGAGACTCAATAAAGCGTACTAACAGAGCTTCTAAAATCGCTTCTGGGTTTGGCTCATATAAGTAATCCCAAGAATGTTGAGATACTTCTTCTTCAGCTTTTGGCAAAGGGAGTAACTGATCGATTGTTGGTTCTTGCTTCATAGTATTAACGAATTTGTTAAATACTACGTATAAGCGGTCAATTTTGCCTTCAGAATATGCATCAAGCATAATTTTTACAGGACCGATAACGTCTTGTACTGAAGGTGTATCTCCTAAGCTCGCTTTTTTAGCGAGTAACTTACCGCCGAAACGTTGGAAAAAGCCAGCTGCTTTGCTACCTAAAGTAGCGAACTCAGCTTCAACGCCTTTTTCTTTCCACGCTTTCACGTCTAGGGCAACTTTTTTGAACTCGTTAGAGTTCAAGCCACCACAAAGACCACGGTCAGTAGAGACAACAATATAACCAACTCGTTTTACTTCACGCTCAACTAAGAACGGGTGAGTAAAATCAAGATTTGCTTGAGCAACACGACCGATTACTTCGCGTAAGTTTTCAGCGTATGGACGGCTTGAAGCCACACGTTCTTGCGCCTTTTTCATTTTAGACGCAGCAACCATTTCCATTGCGCTGGTGATCTTTTGAGTATTCTTGATACTCCCGATCTTGCTTTTAATCTCTTTTCCGCTGGCCATGACTCTCTCTCCGAATCAGGTGGGCTTTAGTTGCCTAAAGCTCACCATTCATAACTAAATTACCAAGTTTGCGTCGACTTGAACTTCTCTAGAAGTTCTTTAAGTTGAGCTTCAATCTCAGCGTTGTAGTTACCAGTTTCATTGATTTGAGCCATTAGCTCTGCGTATGTGCTGTTTGCATAAGAAATTAAGCCAGCTTCAAAGTCACCGATTTTCGCGATTTCGATGTCTTTTAGGTAGCCTTTTTCAGCAGCAAATAGCGACAGAGACATTTCAGCAACAGACATTGGTGCGTACTGTTTCTGCTTCATTAGCTCTGTTACGCGCTCACCATGCTCTAATTGAGCACGTGTTGCATCGTCAAGGTCAGACGCGAACTGCGAGAACGCAGCTAATTCACGGTACTGAGCTAACGCTAGACGGATACCACCACCTAGTTTCTTAACGATTTTAGTTTGCGCTGCACCACCAACACGAGATACCGAGATACCAGCGTTAACAGCTGGACGGATACCTGAGTTGAATAAGTCAGTTTCTAAGAAGATCTGACCGTCGGTGATAGAGATAACGTTTGTCGGTACGAACGCAGAAACGTCGCCGCCTTGAGTTTCAATGATTGGCAATGCCGTCAATGAACCAGTTTTACCTTTCACTTCACCATTAGTGAACTTCTCAACGTAATCAGCGTTTACACGTGATGCACGCTCTAGAAGACGTGAGTGAAGGTAGAATACGTCACCTGGGTATGCTTCACGACCTGGTGGACGCTTAAGTAGTAATGAGATTTGACGGTAAGCAACAGCTTGCTTAGATAAATCATCATATACGATTAGCGCGTCTTCACCACGGTCACGGAAGTATTCACCCATAGTACAACCAGCGAATGGTGCTAGGTACTGAAGTGCCGCAGATTCAGAAGCAGATGCAACAACAACGATTGTGTTTTCAAGTGCACCGTGCTCTTCTAATTTACGTACTACGTTAGCGATTGTAGATGCTTTTTGACCAACTGCAACGTACACACACTTAACGCCTGTACCTTTTTGGTTGATGATTGCATCGATTGCTAATGCAGTTTTACCAGTTTGGCGGTCACCGATAACAAGCTCACGCTGACCACGACCTACTGGGATCATCGCATCGATAGATTTATAACCAGTTTGAACTGGCTCATCTACTGATTGACGTTCGATAACGCCTGGTGCGATTTTTTCTACTGGCTCATAACCATCGTTAGCTAAAGCGCCTTTACCGTCGATAGGAGCACCTAGTGTGTTAACAACACGACCAAGTAGACCACGACCAACAGGAACCTCTAGGATACGACCAGTTGATTGTACTTTTACGCCTTCTTTAAGGTCTGCGTAAGGACCCATTACTACAGCACCTACTGAGTCACGCTCAAGGTTTAGTGCGATAGCGAAACGGTTGCCTGGAAGCTCAATCATCTCACCTTGCATACAGTCAGCAAGACCGTGGATGCGGATGATACCGTCAGTAACAGATACGATAGTACCTTCGTTACGAGCTTCACTTACAACTTCGAACTGCTCAATACGTTGTTTGATCAGATCTGAAATTTCAGTGGAATTAAGTTGCATGCTCTTCTTCCCAATTACGATTGTAGTGTAGTAGCTAGGCGGTTTAATTTACCGCGTACAGTGCCGTCGATTACAGTGTCACCAGCCTTGATTACAAGACCACCAACAATAGTTTCGTCAACACTACAATTCAGCTTAACTTTGCGTGCGAAACGTTTTTCTAATGCCGCTACCAGAGATGCTTGCTGCTCAGCAGTAAGCGTTGTTGCAGAAACTACATCTACGTCGATTAATTTGTCGTAGTCCGCTTTAAATTCAGCGAATAGTTCAGCAACAGCTGGTAGTGCCGTTAAACGTCCATTTTCAGCCATCACTTTTACTAAGTTCTGACCATTTTCGTTGAGTTGCTCTGCACAAACAGAAATAATAATTTCTGATTGCTTTTCAGCAGAGGCACTTCCTGAAAGAAACTGAGCGATTTGCTCGTTCTTTGCCACTTCACCAGCAAAAAACAACATTTCGTTCCAGCTTTCAACAGTACCTTTATCAACGGCAAATTCAAAAGCCGCTTTAGCGTATGGGCGAGCGATTGTAGTCAATTCAGACATGCTCATACCCTCCTATTAAAGCTCAGCGACGAGTTTTTCAACGATGTCACTATGTGCGGCTTCATTGATTTCGCGCTCTAAGATCTTCTCGGCACCGATAACCGCTAATGAAGCAACTTGCTTACGCAATTCTTCTTTAACACGGTTACGCTCAGCTTCGATTTCAGAATGACCTTGAGCAATAATTTTTTCACGCTCTTCGTGACCACGAGTAGTCTCTTCATCAACGATTTGCGTGGCACGCTTTTTAGCTTGCTCGATGATATCAGCAGCTTGTGATTTAGCTTCTTTAAGCTCTTCAGTTGCTTTTTTACGAGCAAGCTCAAGATCTTTTTCAGCTTTATCAGATGCAGCTAAACCATCTTCAATTTTTTTCTGGCGAGCTTCAATAGCACCGTTTAGTGGTGGCCACACGAACTTCATGCAGAACCATACAAAAACAATAAATGCTATTAATTCGCCGAGTAGAGTAAGGTTTAAACTCACAACCACTCCTCCTTAGTCAATTGTTGATCGCGTAAAAGTATTTTCAATATTAAAGTGCGAACAACATGTATAGACCGATACCTACACCGATCATCGCGATAGCATCGATAAGACCCGCTACGATGAACATTTTAACTTGAAGTTGTGGTGCAAGCTCAGGTTGACGAGCCGCTGACTCTAGGAATTTACCACCAAGGTTACCGAAACCGATCGCAGTACCTAAAGCACCAAAACCAATTAGTAAAGCAACAGCGATATATTTAAGGCCGATTACAAGTTCCATTATTGTCTCCAATATAATTTTAAATGATTAAAGTTAAAGTAAAAAAATCTTTATTGAACAAGCGCTACGATTAGTGATCAGTAGATGCCATGCTCAGGTATACAATTGTTAGCATCATAAAGATAAATGCTTGCAATACGATTACGAGAATGTGGAATACAGCCCATACGAAGTGCAGTGGTAATTGGAATAAACCAATTGCGCCGATCAGGATGAAGATAAGCTCACCTGCGTATAAGTTACCAAATAAACGTAGTGCCAATGAAATTGGCTTAGCAAACAAGGTTACTAATTCTAGTAACAAGTTTACTGGAATGAATAAAGCTTGAACTACTGGGTTCTTAGCGCTAAATGGTTGTAATGTAAGTTCTTTTACAAAACCCATTACGCCTTTCACACGAATCGAGTAGAAGATGATTAACGCAAACACACCTAAGCCTAACGCCATTGTTAAGTTAAGGTCAGTGGTTGGTACTACTTTCATGTAAGTGTGTGATTGACCGCTAGAGATTACATCCCAAGACTCACCATTGATCAGCGATGCTGCAATTGGTAAGAAGTCTACTGGAATTAAATCCATTAAGTTCATTAAGAAAACCCATACAAAAATCGTAAGGGCAAGCGGGGCAATTAGTTTGCTTCGACCGTGAAAGGTGTCTTTCACGTTTTGATCAACGAATTCAACGATCATTTCGACAAAGCATTGAAGTTTACCAGGAACACCAATCGTTGCTTTATTCGCAGCACGTTTGAAAATCCATAGGAAAACCAATCCTAAACCGATTGACCATGCAAGGGTATCGACATTAAGTACCATCCACCAATTGTTAGGGTCGTCGGTTAGACGCACCTGACCGTTGGTAAGGTGGTGCTTGATGTAACCCGTAAGAGTTAGCTCTTCACCTGCAGCCATGTTATATCCCAAAAGTTAATGTTTAAAAAAAACCGGTGCAAACAATCCAAAAAACATCACAAGTATAAAGCAGCTGAAAAAAGGTAGATGAACTACCGGAAAAAGCTTAAATACCAGTACAAACAAAACGATTGTAAGCAAAAATTTTAGTCCTTTGCCGCGTTTAAACGAAGCAAACACTTGTTTTACCTTACTTGCACCCATATAACGGAATGCATAGAGGGTAAAAACCAGATTAGGGAGTACTGCGACAACTCCGCCAGCAAGCGCTGACTGACCGGCGTTGGCTCCCCAACCTATAAAAACAATTACTGCAGCTATGAGCGCTACGATACCCTGAAGACAAATTAATCTGAATGCGGCAAGCCTATATGGCTTTGCTAACCTATTAGTCACGTTTTGTTAACCTTTAGAACTATCGTTGTCAGGGTATGAAAACTGGCGAAATTATACTGATTCCTACCAGTTTTGCAACTTGAGTTGAGCCTTTGTAGTGCAAAATCACCACAAATGTCTCTTTTTGGACATGTTATTAATTAATGACGGGAATAGTCTTAATTTATACGGCTTAAAATGCCATCTAACTCATCTAGACTTGTATACGAAATAACCAGCTTGCCTTTACCTTTTTTATTGTAGTTAATTTCGACTTTTGCGCCCAAATTTTCAGCGAGCTTTTGCTCTAACTGTTTGACATCTGGGTCTTTTTCTTGCTGTTCCTTTTTAGGCGCTGGTTCTAAAATAGAACGCACTAACTTTTCGGTTTCACGAACGGTTAAAGCTTTAGCAACTGCGAAACGTGCAGCGTCTGACTGCGCTTCACCTTCAAGTGCTAATAAACAGCGTGCATGGCCCATTTCAATGTCGCCATGCTCTAACAAAATTTTAACATCTTCGTTAAGATTATTCAGACGTAGTAAATTAGTCACAGTGGTACGAGATTTACCTACGGCCTCGGCAACTTGTTGGTGAGTTAATTCAAATTCGTTGAGTAAGCGATTCAGTGCAATCGCTTCTTCCATCGCATTTAGGTCTTCACGTTGAATATTTTCAATTAGCGCGATAGCAACTGCCGCTTCATCAGGCACATCTTTGATAATACACGGCACAGTGTCTAATTTGGCTAATTGAGCAGCACGCCAACGACGTTCACCCGCGATGATTTCATATTTGTCTGCACCAATTTGGCGCACAACAATCGGCTGAATGATACCTTGGGCACGAATTGAGCTCGCTAATTCTTCTAGCGCTTCTTCTGACATGTCTTTACGCGGTTGATATTTACCCGATTGTAAAAACTCAATCGCTAACTTTTGCAGCTCACCTTTACTTTGCTCGGCAACCACATCAGAGACTTGCTCAGTTGCTGCGGTTGCTTGTTGCTGATTATTTGCACTAGGGGCAGGTTTTGATGAACTTAATAAAGCGTCGAGTCCTCGGCCTAAACCGCGTTTTTTAGCAGACATGTTATTTTTTTACCTCGAAGTTAGGCTACTGCTGAAGATGTTTTCTCTTTTCTACGTAACATTTCACCGGCTAGGGCTAAGTATGCTTTAGCACCACTAGATGCACGGTCATAATACATGGCAGGGGCACCAAAACTCGGCGCTTCTGCTAAACGGACATTACGTGGGATAACGGTACGATAAACTTTATCGCCAAAATGTTGTTTAAGTTGTTCAGATACATCATTTGCAAGGCGATTGCGCGGATCATACATGGTGCGCAAAATCCCTTCAATTGTTAACGCTGGATTTACTAACTTAGAAAGTTGCGTAATGGTATCCATTAATGCGGTTAAACCTTCAAGGGCATAATACTCACATTGCATCGGAACTAAAATTGAATCAGCTGCAGCCATCGCATTCACAGTCAACATGTTCAGTGAAGGCGGGCAGTCGATAAAAATGAAGTCGTATTGGTCTTGAATTTTTTCTAGCGCATTACGTAAACGCACTTCGCGAGCAAACAATTCCATTAGCTTTACTTCAGCGGCAGTCACATCGCCATTAGCAGCAATTAAGTGATACTCACCTGAGGTCTCTTTATTGATCACCTCTTCGATAGGGGTTTCTTCAATCAATAAATCGTAAATAGTCGCAACATCACCGTATTTATCGACACCGCTACCCATGGTCGCGTTTCCTTGCGGATCAAGATCGATTAATAACACTTTACGCTTCGTCGCGGCCATCGATGCCGCGAGATTCACAGCGGTGGTTGTTTTACCAACACCACCTTTTTGGTTTGCTAATGCGATGACTTTTGCCACAGTGCTCTGATCCCTAGTCTTTAGATAGAATGATTAGATGTCTTTGCGCATCTAACTCAGGTACTTCCAAGCTGATTTTTTCGTCAAACTTAATACCTTTAGGTAATGAGTCTAGTTCTTCGCTCGGAAATACGCCTTTTAAAGCGATAAATTTACCTGAATGATCAATCAAGTGCGCACACCAGTCAACCATATCTTGTAAAGAGGCGAATGCACGACTTAATACACCATCTAATTTAACACTTGGTTGATATTCTTCAACTCTAGACTGCACTGGGGTTACATTTTCAAGGCCAAGTGCATGTTTTACTTGCATCAAAAAGCGCACACGTTTACCTAAACTATCTAACAAAATAAATTGCGTGTCAGGTAAAGCAATGGCTAATACGATACCCGGTAAACCAGGACCTGTACCAACATCAATGTAATGTTTGCCTTTAAGGTGAGGTGCAACAACTAAGCTATCCATAATATGCTTAATCATCATTTCTTCAGGTAAACGAACAGAGGTTAAATTATACGCTTTGTTCCACTTGTCTAATAATTCAACATATTGCACAAGCTGTTGTTGCTGTTTTTCTGTTAGCGCAATATCAGTTTGCGCTAACAGTGACGTTAATTGTTGTTGTAACACTGTATTCCTTACCAACTACGCTGTTTTGCGTAGTAAGCCTTGCTTTTTCAGATAGACTAATAATAGCGAAATAGCAGCAGGGGTGATACCTGAAATACGCGACGCTTGGCCAATTGTGTCTGGACGACTATCCGTAAGCTTAGCTACAACTTCATTTGATAAACCAGAAACAGTTGAATAATCAAAGTCTTTTGGTAAAACAGTTTGCTCATGACGCAGTTGTTTATTGATCTCGTCTTGTTGACGGGCAATATAACCTGCGTACTTAGTGTGGATCTCAACTTGCTCAAGTGCAGCTTGATTATCAAACTCTGAACCTAAGCCATCAATTGCCATTAAGTCGTTATAACGAATTTCAGGACGACGGATCAGATCTTCAAGGCTTGCCTCACGCGTCAATGGGGTCTTAAGTAACGCATTTACTTGTTCTACAGCAACATGATCTTTATGGATCCACGTTTCTTTTAAGCGTTGCGTTTCTTTTTCGATGATTTCCATTTTTTCGTTAAATGCAGCCCAACGAGCATCATCAACTAAGCCTAGTTCACGGCCTTTAGCAGTTAAACGGATGTCGGCATTATCTTCACGAAGTAATAAACGGTATTCAGCACGGCTAGTAAACATACGGTACGGTTCTTTAGTACCTAATGTTGCTAGGTCGTCAATGAGTACACCTGTGTATGCTTCATCACGGCGTGGTGTCCAAGATTCTTTACCTTGTACTTGAAGTGCTGCGTTCATACCCGCAATTAGACCTTGCGCGCCCGCTTCTTCGTAACCAGTTGTACCATTGATTTGACCCGCAAAGAATAAACCGTCAATAAATTTGGTTTCTAATGATTGCTTTAAGTCGCGTGGATCAAAGAAGTCATATTCAATCGCATAACCAGGGCGACAAATATGTGCATTTTCAAAACCAGTGATTGATTGCACAATTTCTAGTTGTACATCAAACGGTAAACTCGTTGAGATACCATTTGGATATAGTTCGTATGATGTTAAGCCTTCTGGCTCAACAAAGATTTGATGTTTGTCTTTATCAGCAAAACGTACAATCTTATCTTCAATTGAAGGGCAGTAACGTGGACCAATCCCTTCGATAACACCCGAGTACATAGGTGAGCGATGCAGGTTATTGCGGATCACATCATGTGTTTTTTCATTTGTATAAGTGATGTAACACGGGATCTGCTGTGGGTGATCCGATTGTTTACCCATAAACGAGAATACTGGAGTAGGGGTATCACCTGGCTGTTCTTGCATCTTGCTAAAATCAACAGTACGCGCATCAATACGAGGTGGCGTGCCTGTTTTTAAGCGATCAACACGGAACGGTAATTCACGTAAACGCTGTGCTAGAGCAATTGAAGGTGGATCGCCAGCACGACCGCCTTTGTAATTCTCTAAACCAATATGGATCTGGCCGCCTAAGAAAGTACCGACTGTAAGTACAACTGAAGGCGCGCTAAAACGAAGACCCATTTGGGTTACAACACCCATTACACGATCACCTTCAACAATCAGATCATCACATGATTGTTGGAAGATCTTTAAATTCTCTTGATGTTGTAATGTATGTTGGATAGCTGCTTTATACAAAGCACGGTCTGCTTGTGCACGTGTAGCACGTACAGCAGGGCCTTTAGATGAGTTTAAAGTACGAAATTGAATACCGCCTTTATCGATAGCCTGAGCCATAGCACCACCAAGTGCATCGATCTCTTTAACTAAATGGCCTTTACCAATACCGCCAATTGCCGGGTTACAAGACATTTGACCAAGGGTATCCATATTATGAGTTAGCAATAGGGTATTCATGCCCATGCGAGCAGATGCTAATGCAGCTTCAGTACCTGCATGTCCACCACCTACAACAATAACATCAAAACGTTCGTGAAAAATCATTTATGGGATCCTACTTAATCGACCAGCAAAACTTTGTAAAGGGAGCGTATTCTACCTAGAAATTTAGAGAAGATAAATGATTAAACAGTGCTCAAGATCTAAGTGGGTGATCTCTAATAATATAAAGGATCTTTTAAAGAGATCTTTTGTTGTTTTTACTATTAGTACTCAGCAGATCTGTTGATAATGTCTGCTTTGCTATTTAAAACATGATCTTAAAGCAGATCTAAAGGTGTTAATATGATCGGATCTTCCCGCGTACAAGCTTTGATCAAAAGGGCTATTTATTCACAGGGCAATATCGATTGGATCTTATCCAAGGGATAAACTAGCTTAAAATCGCAGTTAGATCAGTGTTTATCCACAATCCGATCTAAATTATCAGTAAATTGTGGGTAACTTTTATAACGACGATCAATGCTGATCGGCTTAATTGAGTCCTACTGACTCGATCCAGCTTGGTAACCAGGCTAAAGCTGTGTCTTCTGGTAATGCTTCATCAAGAATATTGAGCTCTAAGCGTTCTGCGACGCGGCTTGCGCCTTTACTCGCTAATAACTCATCAAGATTACGGCCTGCATAGTTATAGGTGTCGTAGCTAGTGTCACCTAGACCGATCACACTGTACTTTAATCCTTTAAGATCAGATTGTTGGTTAATAGATTCAACAAATGGCAGTAGGTTCTCAGGGTAGTCTCCCGCACCATATGTCGATGTACACATCAACCAAATAGTATCTTGCTGATCAATATCATCAAACACAGGCTGTTCATGAAGCTGCACTTGGATCCCTTGTTGTTCAAGGGCTTCTGCTAGTTGCTCTGCTACGTATTCAGCAGATCCCATTTGGCTGCCAACAATGATATTTACTGATTGCATGTGTTTGATCATGTAATTAAATAAGTGGCCACATGATAACGAAGTTAGGGTGTGAGTAAAGCGTTGAATTACGATCTGAATAAGTTTTTAAGCTCAAAATACAGGCTTTAATTTAATAATAATTTTAAAGTACTGTTTTTAATGGTTTTTTAAATATCATAATAAATTAAACCCTTTGATCAAGCTGTTAATAAATTTGGGGAAAGTTCTGATCAAGCTAAATATTGGAAAGTGTATAACTTTGCTAAGTTGTTGATCTTTAATTGTGTGTAAGCGCTTTTATTTTTAGATCAAGGTAAAGTTCGGGTTATGATCGTTTTGTGGATAGATCGCTTGTTGATAACGATCGGTTTGCAATTTGCGATCAATAAAACAGATCGAAAAAATGCTAAATAAGTGCCTATAAGAGCTGTTTTAAAGAAAATTAACGGTGAAAAATGGCTGTTGATGACAAATAAATTTAAATTTCTGCGTTTTTTTATGATCAAATCAGCCTTTAGATCTAAAAAAGCCCCAAATGTGGATAACATTTTTAGCTAAATTCGATCTTAAAAGCTGTTTTGATCTGATTTTTTAGCTCGCTAAGTTAATTTTCGATCTGAGTTAAACTGGTTTTTATCGTATTACCGACTAGATCATAGAGAGAATTACCCAGTGAGAAGCGTTTTGCGCCACCAGCAAAAGCCGCTTTTGCTGAGTTAAAATTATTCATTGTCATCACATTTAGTGGAATATCTATCGCGTTTGCTAAGCTGGTTATTTGCTCTATGTTAGTGAGACCGGGTACAAACAGACCATCTGCTCCTGCATCTTGATACGCTTTTGCGCGCTTTAATGTTGCTTGAAAAGGGGATTCACTTAGAAAGTAGGTATCGGTTCTGGCGTTTATAAATAAACGACCGAAGCTATTTTCGTTAAGTACTTTCTTTATCTCACTAATAATAGTGCATTGCTGTTCGATAGATCTTAGTGCGTTAGTGTCTTTGTCTGAGTCTTCTATGTTGATACCAACAACCCCTAATCTTGCTAACGCTAAAACGTTTTGGCTAATTTGCTGCGGATCGTTACTGTAGCCTGACTCTATATCGACAGAGAGTGGAATATTTAAGTGTTCGGTTAAGCTTTTAACCAGCGCTAATTGAGTTTTAAAAGAGATGTTCTCACCATCGGCTAAACCTAAACTGGCTGCAATGCCCCAGCTGGTTGTTGCGACGGCTTTAGCACCCGCAGTTTGAATGAATTGGGCAGAACTTAGATCCCACGCATTAGCGAGTACAAAACCTGTTGGCTGGTGGTGTAATTGGTGAAAGAGTTGATATTTGTCCATGATGTCCTCCGTTTAATGACATCGCTAGACTAATTGAAATTGCATTTAATACTGGCTGGTTTCGGCCCTGAACCGATAATTGAATGCTGGATTAAAAACAAAAAAAGAGTCTTGCGACTCTTTTTTATAATATTGATGTCCGGAAACTATTTACCGATACAGAACGAACTAAAGATTTTCCCTAGTAGGTCATCAGAGGTAAATTCACCCGTTATCTCATTTAAGAACTGTTGAGTTAGGCGTAATTCTTCAGCAAGGATCTCGCCAGCAATATGCATCTCTAATTGCTCTTTACCCGTGTTTAAATGATAGGCTGCATGATCTAGTGCATCTAAGTGACGACGACGTGCCATAAAGCCACCTTCAGTAGCTCCTTGGAAACCAATACATGCCTTTAAGTGAGTACGAACTAACTCTATACCTTCTGCATTTTTAGCACTTAAACGGATCACCGGATATTGTTCATGTTCATCCATACCGACATTTTCACCGGAAATATCGGCTTTATTTCGGATCACTGTCACGCCCATACCCTCTGGTAGCTTAGCCATAAACTCAGGCCAAATATCATGAGGGTCGGTGGCTGCTGTGTCTGTGCCGTCTAACATAAATAGAACGCGATCGGCTTGGTTGATCTCTTCCCATGCGCGCTCAATACCAATTTGTTCTACTTTATCTGGACTTTCACGCAGGCCAGCGGTATCAATAATATGCAGTGGCATACCGTCAATGTGAATATGTTCACGTAATACGTCACGTGTTGTACCGGCTATTTCGGTAACGATAGCAGCATCTCGGCCAGCTAATGCATTGAGTAGGCTTGATTTACCAGCGTTAGGGCGACCCGCAATAACAACACGCATACCTTCACGCATGATGCTACCTTGCTTAGCTTGCTGAGTGACATTATCGAGTTGATCAATAATGGCATCGAGATCTGCTGCTACTTTACCGTCAGATAAAAAGTCGATTTCTTCATCTGGAAAATCAATTGCAGCTTCAACATACATACGTAGGTGAATGACTTTCTCCACCAGCGTTTCGATGTGTTTAGAGAATTCACCTTGCAGTGATTGAAGGGCGCTTTTGGCTGCTTGTTCACTGGTTGCATTGATTAAATCGGCAATTGCCTCTGCTTGGGTTAAATCAAGCTTGTCATTCATAAATGCGCGCTCAGAGAACTCACCTGGTTTTGCTAAGCGTACACCGTCAATTTGGCTAATTTCTTTTAATAGCATATCAAGTACGACAGGGCCGCCATGACCTTGTAGTTCTAGTACGTCTTCGCCGGTAAATGAATTTGGCCCTTGAAAGTAAATAGCAATACCTTGGTCAAGCTGTTCACCGCTCAAGCTCTTAAATGGTACATAGTCTGCGTAACGTGTTTTAGGACAACGGCCAATAATGTGCTCTGCCACTGTTTTAGCTAAGCTGCCAGAGACGCGAATAATACCAACCCCACCACGTCCTGGTGCGGTCGCTTGTGCTGCAATTGTGTCTTGATTAATCATGCGATGAAATATTGCCAATAAAAGAATGAATGCTGGCTCTATTGTAACCTATGGCTTAATTTCATGCGAATAGCTGTTTAGCGAATGAAGTAGTAGTTAGCTGATATTAGTAATACTTTATTTAGCTTTAATTAATAATAAACGACCATTGCAAATGATAATTATATTCATTAACATGTTGCGCATTATTAACCTTGTCCCTTTTTACTATGCGTCTTTCTGCTGTTTTTATTGCTCTTGCTGCGGGTTTTTCAGGTATTGCTCATTCGCAAACTGAAGTTTCTACTGATCAAAATGACTCTAAAGAGATCGAAAAAATTGAAGTTGTTGGCCGTGCGTTTTCTTTATATCGCCCAACAGAGTCAAGTTTTGCTACTCGTACTAATACACCGTTAGAAAAAATACCTCAGTCAATTCAAATTTTACCGCAGGAGCTGATTAACGATCAGGCTGCTCGCCAAATTACCGATCTTTATAGCAATATTGCTGGTGTTAATGCCTTTAGTTATTCAGGCGTGACATTCCGTGGTTTTCGCCAAGATGAGATTTTATACGATGGCGTGAAGGGCGACCCTTTCAATGGCTTTGCTGTGCCGCAATTATTTAATATCGAACAAGTTGCGGTGTTAAAAGGACCTGCTGGTGCTATATACGGTAGTGGTAATCCGGGCGGTATTATTAACTATGTGACTAAGAAGCCTAAATTCACCAGTGAGCATAGTATTGAAGTTGAAGTGGGGAATGATGACTTCTTCAGTGGCGCATTAGAAAGCACAGGAACATTGAGTGAATCACTTGATAACCATGCTTATCGTGTTGGCATCTACCGTGATACTGAAAAACCATTTCGTGAAAATACTAGCAGCGATAATACCATTGTTGATCTTGGTTATACGTGGCTTATAAACAATGCAACAGAATTAACCACTCAGTATACCTATATAGAGCAAGAATTAGGTGGGGCGCGTTTACGTGGTGTCCCGGCTGATGATAATGGCAATTTTTTAACTGATATAAGCTGGAACCATAATGAGGCAACAGACTTTCAAAATGTAGAAGCGCATGTTTATCAGGCGACTTTAAAACATGATTTTAATGATGTTTGGCGCACAGATGCCACAGCACGTTATTTTGATAACAAAGAAGTGCAAAACTACCATGAGCCAAGAGGTCTGGTAGATACTGACGGTGATGGAATTGTTGATTGGAGTCATCGAGAGTTTCGTGATCAAGTCCGTGAGAACGAAGGGTTTAGCTTAACAGCTAATGCAATTGCGGAGTTTGCATTTGCCAACATGCAGCATCAAGTGCTGTTTGGTAGTGATTGGTATGAACATGATTTTGAAAGTGTTTACCGTACGGCTACACAACAAAGTAAAGGTGGCCCAGTACCAGGACTTGATCTTAACAACCCTGAATATGGTTTAACGTCTGCTGATGACTATGACCTTGATAGTATTACTCCAAGGCTTGGGAAAACAAATAGCACGCGCTTTGGTGCGTACTTACAAGACCAGCTAGATATCACCGCAAATTGGAGTGTGACAGCTGGCTTAAGATATGACCGTTTTGAAGATAAAGATCTGTTAAATCAAACCGAGTTTTCTGATAGCGACCTCACTTACCGTATTGGTACCAGCTATAACATTAACAATATGTTCTTCCCTTATGCGTTACATGGCACTGGCTTTGTGCCGCAAAGTGCCAGTAATCAGGAATCAGCAAAGGGCGGCCCATTCTCGCCTGAAACTAGTCGTATCAACGAGTTAGGTTTAAGAACCAAGCTATTAGCAGACACACTTGCTGTTAATATGGCGGCGTATGATATTGTTCGCGAAAACATCCTGCAGCCTAGCTTACTAGGTGATGTTGCAGGTGACGGCGTTGATGATTTAGTTGCTATTGGTGAAGTGCAAAGTAAAGGTTTTGAACTTGAAGTGGTTGGCGACATTACTGAGCGTTGGGTGGTTACTGCAAGCTATGCTTATAATGATACCCGTATTACTAAAGCAAACGACAGTATTACCAATCAAATACCTGATAGTGATAAATTTGCCAACGCACCGCAAAATACTTTAGGCATATGGACACGCTATGAGTTACCTCGCTTATCATCATCTATTTCTGCTGGTTTAGATTATGTTGATGAACAGCTAAGTTTAGGTGGTCAACGCGTTAAACCTTATACGATTTACAACATGGCGTGGCAAACAACCATTAATAACTGGCAATGGCAGTTATCAGTTAAGAACGTGTTTGATAAAGAATACGCAAGCAGTGGCTTTATCGAGCGAACAGGGCACTTTCCTGGTGAACCACGTCGTGTCTATTTAAGTGCTAAATACAGCTTTTAATGGTGGCGTGTGAACGCTAAAAGTTGGTTTAACTTACATTCTTGGGCAGGACTCTTTTTAGGAGTCCTGCTTTTTGTTACCTGCGTATCGGGGACACTCGCTACGTTAAGTCATGAACTCGAATACTTATCAGACGCAAAATACCGTGCTTTAAGTTCTTCTACCTCTACTAACTACTCAGCTATCGAAAACACTCTTAATAAGTATTATCCGCAAGCTCAGATACTCTATATACAACGCCATAAACAAGATTACCTTGCCACTGAGGCGGCCCTTAAAGTCGGTGATTCATTTCGTTTTGTTTATTTAGATGCCGCAACTGGCACCTTACTCGGTGAAGGAGAGTGGGCGCGGATATCGCGGTTTTTACGTAACTGGCATATGAACCTGTCGATGGGCTGGACGGGTAAATTAATCGTCACTAGTTTGAGTGTGTTACTCGTTATTTTATTGGTCTCGAGTTTTTATGTGTATCGGCGCTGGTGGCAAGGCTTTATGAAAAAGCCTGCTGCGCTTTGCCTTGATAAGCGCAGTAGTTGGGCTGATTGGCACAAACTGTTTGGGCTTTGGAGTTTATGGTTTATTACGGTGATGGCCATTACTGGGATTTGGTATTTAGTCGAACATGGGCTGCAAACCGCTAAAGTGCCGCACACAGTTTCTTTACCACAAGCGGTAAGTGACTTTAAAAAACAACGTATTGAAAAGCATCTATCGCCAATTAGTTTAACTGCAGCATATGAGGCGGCTAAGCAGGCGTTTCCGAGCCTTGATATTCGCTATATCCGCTATCCTAATAAAGCGGATCAGCCTATTGAAGTGCGTGGATATAACGATGATATTTTACTGCGTCTACGTGCTAACCGGGTTTATTTAAATCCAAGTTCCGGTGAAGTTCTAGGTATACAAAAAGGAGAAGAATTACCGATTGTAGCCCGGATTTCAGATACCGCTGATCCATTGCACTTTGGTAACTTTGCAGGAGTCGGAACTAAACTTATTTGGGGATTGTTTGGTACGTTGATGAGCTTTGTTAGTGCTGCTGGCATCTATATGAGTTGGCTTAGAGTTAAACGTAAAACAACGGCTGTAAAGTGGCTTGGAGTATCTGGGGGGATTGCAATCGGTTTGGTGGTTACTTCGCTACTAATAACGAGTTTGAGCTTTACTGAGCGCAGTGTGCCGAATCGGGTTTATTCTCCCATTCTTGGTTAGCCATGTTCAGACATTAAAAAAGGCGCAGTTAGCGCCTTTTTTGTTGGGTTAAGAGTTTAGCCTCTTACCTTAATACCTTTTTTCTCCATACCGCGGTAGATGATCAGCATCTGTGCGATTGAGATAAGGTTCGATACTAACCAGTAAAGTACTAGGCCAGATGGGAACCACAAGAAGAAAATAGAGAATACAACAGGCATAAAGGTCATCATTTTTTGCTGCATAGGGTCAGTAACCGTCATAGGTTGCAGCTTTTGAGTGATGAACATACTTAAACCAAATAAAACAGGCAATACGTAGTATGGGTCCATTGCTGATAAGTCATTTAACCATAAAATGAATTCAGCATGACGTAGCTCTGTTGATTCTAAGAATACGTAGAATAATGCTAAGAAGATTGGCATTTGTAGTAACAGCGGGAAACAGCCACCCATAGGGTTTACTTTTTCTTTGCGGTACATTTCCATCATCGCTTGACCGAATTTTTGACGGTCATCACCATACTTCTCTTTTAGCGCAGCCATTTTAGGCTGTAGTGCACGCATCTTCGCCATTGACGTGTATTGTGCTTTAGTAAGCGGGTACATTGCCGTTTTAACGATAACCGTGATTGCAATGATAGCTAGACCCCAGTTACCTAGGATGCTGTGTAACCACTTAAGTAGTACGAATAATGGTTGTGAGATAAACCATAACCAACCATAGTCTACTGTTAGGTCTAAGTCGGGGTGAATTGCTTCTAGTACATCAGACTCTTTCGGGCCCATGTAGTAAGTTGAGCTAAGTGTTGCTTGCGTACCAGCTTGTACGTTAACTGCTTCACCTTTAGTACCAATAATTGCCGCATTACCAGCAACTAACTTGCTGTAAAGGGTATTTTGTTGGTCTTGCTGAGGTACCCAGGCACTTACAAAGTAGTGCTGGATAAATGCAATGTAGCCACCAGCAGTGGTGATGTTAAGGTTTTTATCAGCCATGTCTGAGAAGCTGTACTTTTCGTATGGCTCTTCTTCAGTACCGTATGCTGCACCTAAGTAGTTTTGATCTACTAAGCTACCTTTGTCTTGTACAGTGCGTTTTACTTGCGTGTATAACTGAACTTGAATTGGGTCAGCTGTAACGTTGTTTACTGTGTACTCTAAACCTACAGCGTAGTCGCCTTTTTTGAATATATAGGTTTTAGTAAACGTCACACCTTTGCTGTCAGTAAACTCAAGTGGAACACGCAGCTCATCACCATTTAAAGTGAATGCTTTTTGTGTGGTTTTATAAACCGGACGGCCTTCAACTGTCGCATCTGGGCCATTTAAACCAATTAAGCCGCTTTGTGAGAAGTATTGTTTACCGTCAAACACACCAAGTAGCATGTAAGGAGTATCACTGCCTTTTGTCTCTTCGTACTGAAGTAAGTCTGCTTCAATAATGTCACCACCACGGGTGTCAATTTTAACAGTGAATACATCAGTTGTTACATCGATAACTGAGCGCTTTGCTGTAGTAGCAGCTGGCACTTCACCGTCAGATGATGCTGGAATAAAGTCATCAGATTCTGGTGTAGTTGCGCCTAGTGTTTGTGTTGTGGCACTTGGATCAGCTTTTGGTGCGTTGTAGTCGTTATTCCATTCTTGAAATAATAAAAACGACACAAGCATCAAGCCGATTAATAAAAACGTGCGTTGCGATTCCATAACAGCTCTTATTTCTCGTGTTGGTGGTTAATATGATTTTTTGCCGGTACGGGATCATCCCCACCAGCATGTAAAGGGTGGCATTTTAATATGCGTTTAACAGCTAACCAACTGCCTTTTACACTTCCATGCAAATTAATTGCTTGAATAGCATAACTAGAGCAGGTTGGGTTAAAACGACAATGCGGGCCTAATAGTGGGCTTATCCATTTTTGATAGCCGCGTATTAGCATGACTAAACAGCGCTTTGGAATAGCAACAAGTGGTTTAAGTAACCTCATGATGTGTCAGCCCCTGCGTTAATTTAGTCAATGGATACCATGAATTTAAATTCCTATCGTAGAATTTTAAATGCATGATTAAAAGGTGAGCTAAAGATACCTTAATTAAGCCTGTAATTCTATTGCTATCAGGCTTGTTTATTAGATTTAGCTGATTTATTCGGGCGTTTTTTGAAAGGTGGTGGTTTTGGTGCACCAGGCTTGCAGCGTTCGTTAATTTTTCGCCACAATTTATTAAGTTGTTTTGTTAGCTCGTCGTTTGACTGCTCATCAATACCACTTTTAACCATAAGCACAATATCAATGTTATCGAGTTTGTGTTGATTTAAACGAAAACTTTCGCGAGCAAGTCGTTTGATTCGATTACGTTGGCAGGCTTTTTTAACGCGTTTTTTTGCGACCGTAAGACCTAATCGAGGATTTGTTTGGTCATTGCGTTTAGCTAATAGGGTAAAAAAAGGAGTCGCAGCGCGTGCTGGTTCATTAAAGATTCGAGAGTAATGCGAGGGAGTTAACAGACGTAACTCCCTGCTGAAGCTAAAGTCTTCCACTTATATATTAAGCAGAAAGAACTTTACGGCCTTTAGCACGACGACGAGCTAATACTTTACGGCCATTTGCTGTTGCCATACGAGCACGGAAACCGTGTGTACGTTTGCGTTTTAAAACGCTAGGTTGAAAAGTTCTTTTCATAACAATTCCATCCGATCGGTTAAGGTTAAAACATCCTATGCAGGTCGCGATCCTGGCACAGGTGCCATTGCGAGCGCGAGATATTATAGATGAAGACAGCAAAAGTCAATCATTAAAACGCTGCAGAGGTAGTAATTATAAAGGATCCTTTTATGTGATCATATAGGATCATCATAAATAAGAAGTTTTCCACAGCCTCTGTATAAAAAGTGAATAAAAGCTTGGGAAAAGCCAATTCGATCGTAGAATTTGATCGCGATCTGCGTCTAAATTTGTTATGATCACTGTTCGAGCTTAAAAAATAATTTTCTTTAAAATCAATATTTTAATGTTTTATGTTGCCGAGATCATATTTTTCATAAAAATCAATCTTGTACTTGTGGATAAAGTACCTTCATAATAGTCGGTCTGGGCCAAGAAAGTTGGTCAAAGATTAGCAATAAATGTTTGATTTTCCATCATTAAAGATGAACGGGAATAAAAATTAAATCTCTGGGAGTTTAACTGTGTATCTGTCGGTTTGGCAAAGTTGTTTATATGTATTGCAAGATGAATTGCCTTCACAGCAATTCAGTATGTGGGTAAGACCACTTCAAGCAGAAAGTACCGAAGATACGTTGACTATATATGCACCTAATCGTTTCGTTTTAGATTGGGTGAGAGAAAAGTATTTAAACCGTATTAATGAACTACTCGTTGAAATTTGTGGTGATGAAGCACCAGAGTTACGTTTTGATGTAGGTAGTAAACCCATTTTAAATGCTCAAGCGGCATCAGCTCCGGCTGCATCGGAAGCAAGTGCACCAGTGAGTGCGCAACATACTACCGAAAAGCAACAGCCAAAACCTGAAAAAGCAGCGGTAGAGCCTGCTCCAAAATCAGGTTATAAATCAAACATTAAAGAAAATTATACCTTTGATAGCTTTGTTGAAGGTAAATCAAACCAATTAGCAAAAGCCGCAGCGACTCAAGTTGCAGATAACCCAGGTTCGGCATTTAACCCTGTATTTATATATGGTGGTACGGGCTTAGGTAAAACTCACTTATTACACGCTGTTGGTAACGGTATTATGGCTAATAAGCCAGACGCGAAAATTGTCTACATGCACTCAGAGCGATTTGTGCAAGACATGGTTAAAGCACTGCAAAATAATGCCATCGAAGAGTTTAAACGTTATTACCGAAGTGTTGATGCATTGATGATCGATGACATTCAATTTTTCGCTAATAAAGAGCGCTCACAAGAAGAGTTCTTTCATACCTTCAACGCTTTACTTGAAGGAAATCAACAGATTATCTTAACTTCAGACCGCTATCCTAAAGAGATAGAAGGGGTTGAAGATCGCCTTAAATCACGTTTTGGCTGGGGCTTAACCATTGCTATTGAGCCGCCAGAACTTGAAACACGTGTTGCCATTTTGATGAAAAAAGCCCAACAAAGTAAAATCAATTTACCTCACGAAGTGGCCTTTTTTATCGCGAAAAAATTGCGCTCAAATGTACGTGAATTAGAAGGGGCGTTAAACCGTGTTATTGCTAATGCAAACTTTACTGGTCGTCCAATTTCGATCGATTTTGTAAAAGAAGCCCTACGTGATTTACTTGCACTGCAAGATAAACTGGTAACGATAGATAATATTCAACGCACTGTTGCTGAGTATTACCGTATTCGTGTGTCAGATTTACTCTCTAAACGTCGTAGTCGTTCAGTAGCAAGACCACGCCAAGTGGCCATGGCATTATCAAAAGAACTTACAAATCACAGTTTACCTGAGATTGGCGACGCCTTTGGCGGTCGCGATCACACAACAGTATTACACGCTTGTCGTAAAGTTAAATCACTCCGTGATGAAAGCCACGAAGTGAAAGAAGATTATCAAAACTTAATAAGAACCTTGTCATCTTAAGGCCGACTTTATTATGCAAATAACAATATCAAGAGAGCAATTTTTAAAACCTTTAGTTCAAGTGTCTGGTGCGATCGAGCGTAAGCACACCTTACCGATTTTATCGAACGTTCTGTTAGTTGTTGAAAACGGGCAACTTTCGATGACAGGTACTGATCTTGAAATTGAATTAGTAGCGAGTGTGTTTGTTGGTGAAGATACCACTGATACAAAACTAACTTTACCAGCTAAAAAGTTACTCGATATTTGTAAAAGTTTACCTGATGGCTCAGACCTTACATTAAGTAGCCAAGATCATCAGTTACTACTTACCAGTGGTAAAAGCCGTTTCTCTTTGACGACACTTGCGGCTGAGGATTTTCCTAATCTAGAGCAATGGGATGGTGAAGTAGAGTTTCAACTAACACGACTAGAGTTACGTAAGCTTTTAGAAAGCACACATTTCTCTATGGCTAATCAAGACGTACGTTATTACTTAAACGGTATGTCATTTGAAGTTGATAACGCAGACATTAAAACAGTGGCTACAGATGGTCACCGTTTGGCAATTGCACAAAAGCAATTACCACAATCTTTAAATACACAACGTCAGTTAATTATTCCACGTAAAGGTGTGCAAGAAATTATGCGCCTTATGGTGGCTGATGATGAATTAGTTACCATTCAATTTGGTGCTAACCATATTCGTATTATTGATACTGAATTTACGTTTACCAGTAAGCTGGTGGATGGTCGTTTCCCTGACTATCGTCGAGTATTACCGCGTGGTGGTGATAAAATTATTACTGCTAACCGCGAATGGTTGCGCAGTGCTTTTCAGCGTGTGTCTATTTTATCGAATGAAAAATTCCGTGGTGTACGATTAAACCTATCTGAAGGTTTACTAAAAATTACTGCTAACAACCCTGAGCAAGAGCAAGCCGAAGAGGTTGTTGAGGTAATGTATCAGGGCGGCGAACTTGAAATTGGCTTTAACGTTTCTTACGTGCTTGATGTACTAAATACATTAAAAACAGAAGATGTTGTTTTCACACTTGCTGATTCAAATAGCAGTGCGCTAATTGAAGGTGCGGGTGACGAAGAAGCTATGTACGTTGTTATGCCGATGCGCTTATAAGCTTGTATGAGTTTAAGTCATTTAAGCCTCAATAATTTTCGGAATATTGAGGCGCTGACACTTGAGCCGGTTAATGGCATAAACATTATCTATGGCGAAAATGGCAGCGGTAAAACTAGTCTCCTTGAGGCGATTTATTTCCTTTCTCACGGTAAATCATTTCGTACCGCCAAACATAAAAATATCATCCAGCATCAACAAGACAAGTTTGTGATCCATGGTCGTAAAGCACTACACGATTTGTCTATTCCGATTGGAATTAGTAAGAACCAAGCGGGTGAAACATCTTTAAAGATTCAGGGAAAAACGAGCCGTAAAATTTCTGAATTAGCCCAGCTAGTACCTGTGCAGGTGATTACGCCAGAAAGCTATTCATTGTTTTTTGGTGGCCCAAAAGAGCGTAGAAAATTTCTTGATTTAGGATTGTTCCACGTGGAACATGACTTTTTTTATTTATGGCAGTCCTTTAATAAAGTACTTAAACAACGTAATGCTTTATTAAGAAGTAAACCAAGAGATTATTTCGAACAGATCAAGTTTTGGGACAAAGAATTTGTTAGACTAGCTGAGCAAATAAATAATTTAAGAATCGCGTATATAAGTAGGTTTAAGCAGCAGTTTTTTGATAAAATGTGTGCAGAATTAACGCTTGTAAGCGATTTAGAAATTAACTTTCATGCGGGCTGGAAAGAGAGTGAAACGCTCTCAGAGGCGCTTGAGCAAAGCTTTGAACGTGATGCCAAACAAGGTTTCACAAGTAAAGGTCCGCATAAAGCTGATTTTAGTTTTAGTGTTTCTGGTAACAGTGTAGAAAATACATTTTCTCGCGGTCAATTGAAGCTCTTGCTTTATGCGTTAAAAGTAACGCAAAATAGCTTAATTGAGTCAGAAACAGATAAGCAATCTATATTGCTAATAGATGACTTACCTTCAGAGTTAGGTGAAGATACAAAAGAAAAAGTGGGTCAGCTTTTGACTCATTGCGATTCGCAGCTTTTTATCTCATCAATTTTATCTGAAAGTATTTCTGCTGTGGTGGAACCCATGCAACGAGAACTAAAAATGTTCCACGTGAAACATGGCAACCTAATAACAAGATAAGTGGGATTAACCATGTCTGAGAATTACGATTCGTCGAGTATTAAAGTACTTAAAGGATTAGACGCAGTAAGAAAGCGTCCAGGAATGTATATAGGGGACACCGATGACGGTACAGGCCTACACCACATGGTGTTTGAGGTTGTTGATAACTCTATCGATGAAGCCTTAGCTGGTCATTGTGATGATATTTTTGTAACGATTCACTTAGACGGTTCTGTCTCTGTAAGAGATAACGGTCGTGGTATCCCTACATCTATTCATGAAGAAGAAGGTGTATCAGCGGCTGAAGTTATCATGACGGTACTTCACGCTGGTGGTAAGTTCGATGATAACTCATATAAAGTATCAGGTGGCTTACACGGTGTAGGTGTTTCAGTAGTAAACGCTCTATCTGAAAAACTACAGTTAACAATTCGTCGTGAAGGTAAACTTCATCAGCAAACATATACAATGGGTGTGCCAGATGCACCATTGGCAGTGATTGGTGAAGCAAGTGATACGGGTACTGAATTACGTTTTTGGCCAAGTGGTGAAACATTCACTGACTTAAACTTTCATTACGACATTCTAGCAAAACGTTTACGTGAACTTTCGTTCTTAAACTCAGGTGTAAGCATTATTCTTACAGATGAGCGCGAAGAAACGAAAACAGACCACTTTAAATATGAAGGTGGTATTCAGGCGTTCGTTGAATACTTAAACCGTAATAAAACACCAGTACATAAAAGTGTTTTCCACTTTACCCATGAGCGTGAAGAAGACGGTATCAGTGTTGAAGTATCAATGCAGTGGAACGATGGTTTCCAAGAAAGCATTTACTGTTTCACAAACAACATTCCACAACGTGATGGTGGTACGCACTTAGCTGGTTTTAGAGCTGCATTAACGCGTACGCTAAATAACTACATGGAAAAAGAAGGCTTTAATAAAAAAGCGAAAACAACCAGTAATGCAACGGGTGATGACGCTCGTGAAGGCTTAACGGCTGTTGTCAGTGTTAAAGTTCCTGATCCTAAGTTCTCATCACAAACGAAAGATAAACTAGTATCAAGTGAAGTTAAGTCTGCTGTAGAACAAGCAATGGCAGAAAAACTAACAGAGTTCTTATTAGAGAACCCGGTTGATGCAAAAACAGTTGTTGGCAAAATTATTGATGCAGCACGTGCTCGTGAAGCTGCACGTAAAGCGCGTGAAATGACTCGCCGTAAAGGTGCAATGGATTTAGCCGGTTTACCGGGTAAACTGGCTGACTGCCAAGAAAAAGATCCAGCACTTTCTGAACTATACATAGTGGAGGGTGACTCTGCAGGTGGTTCAGCTAAGCAGGGTCGTAACCGTAAAAACCAAGCAATTTTGCCACTTAAAGGTAAGATTCTTAACGTAGAAAAAGCACGTTTTGATAAGATGCTTTCTTCTCAAGAAGTAGCAACTCTTATCACCGCGCTAGGTTGTGGTATTGGTCGTGATGAATATGACCCAGAAAAACTACGTTACCATCGCATCATTATCATGACCGATGCGGACGTGGATGGTTCTCACATTCGTACTTTATTGCTGACTTTCTTCTACCGTCAAATGCCAGAGATTGTAGAAAAAGGCTTTATTTATATTGCACAGCCACCACTATATAAAGTGAAAAAAGGTAAGCAAGAGCGCTACATCAAAGATGACCCAGCGCTAGTTGATTACTTAACATCATTAGCATTAAACAATGCTGCACTTTATACAAGTGAAGGTGCATCTGCACTTGAAGGTGAAGCGTTAGAAACGATTGTTCACGATTATCAAAGCACTGTTAAAGTAATTGAGCGTTTAAAACGTAAATACCCGAACACGGTAATGGAACGCTTAATCTATCAAAGCGAATTAACTGAAGCTGATTTATCAAATGAAGCAAAAGTTAAAGAGTGGACTAACACCTTAGTTGATGACTTAATTGCACGTGACGAAGATGCAACTATCTTCCACGCAAGCACAGAGCATGATACTGAGCGCAACTTGTATTATCCAGTTGTGAATATCCGTCAGCACGGTGTTGATAAGGCTCATGTATTAAACCATGACTTCATCACATCACGTGACTATAAACGTATTGCTGCAACGGGTGCGAACATCGCTAACCTAATTGAAGCGGGTGCATACATTCAACGCGGTGAGAAAACTCAGCCTGTTGATAACTTTGTGGATGCGTTAGAGTGGTTAATTACTGAATCTAAGCGTGGACTATACATTCAACGCTATAAAGGATTAGGTGAGATGAACCCAGATCAGCTTTGGGAAACCACCATGGACCCAGATGCACGTCGTATGTTGAAAGTGACAATTGAAGATGCTGTTGCAGCTGACCAATTGTTCGCGACATTAATGGGTGACCAAGTTGAACCTCGTCGTGACTTCATTGAAACGAATGCACTACGCGTAGTTAACTTAGACGTATAAAGTTAAAATTGATATTTAAAAAAGGAGCCAACGGGCTCCTTTTTTTATTACTGAAAAAGCACAAACTGCTTAAAACCTTACTGCACACAAGGTATACTGAGAGCAATTTTCAGACTAAACGCACCAGATACTATAAGCCAAATATGCAAAAATATGACGTTAAAACCTTCCAAGGTTTGATCCTGGCTTTACAGGACTATTGGGCACAGCAAGGCTGTGTGATTGCTCAACCACTCGATATGGAAGTGGGAGCAGGGACATTTCATCCTTTAACATTCTTAAAGTCGATTGGCCCAGAGCCAATGTCGAGCGCGTATGTTCAACCATGCCGTCGTCCAACTGATGGTCGCTATGGTGAAAACCCAAACCGCTTACAACATTACTACCAATTCCAAGTAGTATTAAAACCATCACCAGAGAACATCCAGGAGCTCTATTTAGGCTCTTTAGCTGCTGTTGGTATCGATACGCTCACTGATGAAGTTCGCTTCGTAGAAGACAACTGGGAGTCGCCAACATTAGGTGCTTGGGGTCTAGGTTGGGAAATCTGGTTAAACGGCATGGAAGTGACTCAGTTCACTTACTTCCAACAAGTAGGTGGTCTAGAGTGCTCACCAGTAACAGGTGAGATCACATATGGTCTTGAGCGTTTAGCAATGTACATTCAGGGCGTAGATAGCATATATGACCTAGTATGGGCAGACGGTCCTATGGGTCGTGTAACATACGGCGATGTATTCCATCAAAACGAAGTTGAGCAATCTGCTTATAACTTCGAACAAGCAGATGTTGAGTTCTTATTTGCACAGTTTGATCACTGTGAAAAAGAAAGCGAAAAACTAATCGAAGCAGGCTTACCATTACCAGCCTATGAGCAAGTAATGAAAGCATCACATGCATTTAACTTATTAGATGCACGTCACGCTATCTCAGTAACTGAACGTCAACGTTATATCTTACGTGTTCGTGCTTTATCTAAAGCGTGTGCACAAAGTTACTATGATGCCCGTGAAGCACTTGGTTTCCCGCTTTGTAAGGATTAAGAATTAGCATGTCAGCAGAAAATTTATTAGTAGAAATTGGCACAGAAGAGTTGCCACCGAAAGCACTTCGTAAACTTGCTGAGTCATTTGCTGAGAACTTAACAGCAGAACTTGCAAGCTTAGAACTAGCACATCAAGGTGTTAACTGGTACGCGTCTCCACGCCGTTTAGGTTTACGTGTGACTGCGCTTGAAGCAAAGCAAAGTGACAAGGTAGTAGAAAAGCGCGGTCCTGCTGTAGCAGCTGCATTTGATGCCGATGGTAATCCAACTAAAGCAGCAATGGGTTGGGCACGTGGTTGTGGTATCGATGTAAGCGATGCAGAAACGATTGAAACAGATAAAGGTGCTTGGTTATTACATAAAGCACAAGTAGAAGGTCAATCAACAACTGCACTTATGAGCGATGCGGTAAACAAGGCACTTGCTAAATTACCTATCCCAAAACCAATGCGTTGGGGTGCGAGTAAAACACAATTTATTCGCCCTGTGCACACAGCGACTATTTTATTTGGTAGCACGCTGATCGAAGGCGAAATCCTTGGTAAGCAAGTTGGCAACCAATTACAAGGTCACCGTTTCCATCATCCAGAAAAAGTAACAATCAACCATGCTGATGATGTGTTTGAGGTGCTTAAATCAGCTTATGTTATTGCTGACTTTGCAGCGCGTAAAGCACAAATTCGCGAACAGATTGAAGCTGCTGCTAGCGCTGTAAATGCAAAAGTAGCGATGGATGAAGACTTACTAGAAGAAGTAACATCTCTAGTTGAATGGCCTGTTACACTAACTGCCACTTTTGAAGAAGCATTCTTAGCTGTTCCTTCAGAAGCACTTATTTATACCATGAAGGACGACCAAAAGTACTTCCCGCTATTAGACCAAGATGGCAACTTACTTAACAAGTTCCTATTTGTTTCTAATATCGAAAGTAAAGATCCAAGCGTGGTCATTGCCGGTAACGAAAAAGTTGTTCGTCCTCGTTTAGCTGATGCGCAGTTCTTCTACGAAACCGATAAGAAGAAAACGCTAGAGAGCCGTTTAGAGTCGCTAGATACCGTTTTATTCCAAAAGCAACTTGGTACGCTGAAAGATAAATCTGAGCGTATTAGTGAACTTGCAGGTTACATTGCTGAGCAATTAGGTGCGGATGCCGAGTTGGCTAAGCGAGCTGGCTTGTTAAGCAAAACAGATTTAATGACCGAAATGGTCATGGAGTTTACCGACGTACAAGGTGTAATGGGTATGCATTACGCTCGTCACGACGGTGAAGCTGAAGAAGTAGCACTTGCGCAAAACGAACAATATATGCCACGCTTTGCGGGCGATAACTTACCAACAAATGTGATCAGCTGTGCTGTAGCAATTGCTGATAAGTTTGATACGCTGGTGGGTATTTTTGGTATTGGTCAAGCGCCAAAAGGTGACAAAGACCCATTTGCACTTCGCCGTGCAGCAATTGGTGCATTACGCATCATGGTTGAAAAATCATTACCGCTAGATATCTTAGATCTTGTTGCTAAGTCACAAACTTTATTCGGTGAAAAGCTAACTAACTTAAACGTATCAACAGATGTGTTTGAGTTTATGCTAGGTCGTTTCCGCGCATGGTACCAAGATGAAGGTATCGAAGTTGATGTGATCCAAGCTGTGTTAGCACGTCGTCCAACTAAACCAGTTGATTTCGACCGTCGTGTTAAAGCGGTAAGTCACTTCCGTACATTAGACGCAGCAGAAGCGCTTGCAGCAGCAAATAAACGTGTAAGCAATATCTTGGCTAAAAATGACATCACAACACAAGGTGATGTGAATGAGAGCCTATTAAGCGATGAAGCAGAAAAAGTATTAGCGTCACACGTTGCTAAGTTCGCAACTGAGCTTGCACCTTTATATGCAAATGGCGATTACCAAGAAGCATTATCACAACTTGCGGGTATCCGTGAGAGTGTTGATAACTTCTTTGATAACGTCATGGTAATGGCAGATGATGAAGCGGTTAAACAAAACCGTTTAGCATTATTAAGCCAGCTAAGCCGTCTGTTTTTAGATATTGCTGATATTTCTGTACTTCAGAAGTAAGCAGTAGCCAATTGATAAAAGCCAGCTCTGTGCTGGCTTTTTTGTAGCATAAGGAACAGTAATGAAACGTGTAATTACTTTAGCATTAGCAGGCTTATTAACTGCCTGTTCTAGCCAAATGCAAATGCCAAGCATTGACGATATTCTGCCAAGCAAAGACCTCGACCGTACTATGTATTTACGTGGTGACTTTACTTTGTGGGATGCCGAACCTCAGTATCAATTAGAGCAAGTTGCACCGGGTATATTCCAAACCGAGGTTAAGTTTTCAACGCCTGGTAAGGTTTATGAATTCAAAGTAGCAGATGCTGATTTTAGCGAAGGCTATAACTGTGGTTACAGTGATATGGACCCAGCAGGGCAATCATTAGTTCTAGGCCAAGCCGCCAATGCCGACTGTAATACCATCTACAATTATTTCAGCTTTAAACCCGCTGCAAAAGGTGTGTATGTAGTGAGCTTTGATTACCGCAATAGTAATCAACCAAAAGTGACAGTAACGAAGAAATAGCTTTAAGCTGTCAGCTTTAAGCCGATCGAGTGAGCGTTTAATATTGAAAAATGCTCACTTTTAATTTTAATTGATTAACTCGAAACTCGAAACTCGAAACTCGAAACTCGTTGTTATAACCCTTTCTTCACCAAGTATCGATACGGTGCTTGTTCTACATCTTTGGCCACGAGAGTGTGATCCATAAAGGTACAAAAGCTTGGGATATCACGGGTGGTTGATGGGTCATCGGCGATGATAAGTAAGGTTTCACCATCTTTCATTTTACGTACTGCACCACGCACCATCATGACAGGCTCTGGACAACGTAGGCCAAGTGCATCTAATTGGTGATCGGGATTATCAAAACTCATGGCTGACCTTTTGGATGAAAGAGACAATTAATAAGCGGCTATTTTAACTTTCTATTGCCGCCAGTTTCAATAAGTGAAAGCAAAGCAAATAAAAAAGGCGCACTGAGCAATTCAGTGCGCCTTTTTATCACCAAGATGTTTGGCGTGAGCTCGTTATTCTACTCGCTCAAATACAGTTGCAATACCTTGGCCTAAACCAATACACATAGTTGCTAGACCGTATTTAGCGTTCTTGTCTTCCATTAGGTGAACAAGCGTTGTGCTAATACGTGAACCAGAACAACCAAGTGGGTGACCAAGTGCAATTGCACCACCATTTAGGTTAACTTTCTCATCTACCACGTCCATCAGACCTAGGTCTTTTAATACTGGTAGAGATTGTGCTGCGAATGCTTCGTTAAGCTCTGCAACATCGATATCGTCAATAGTGATACCTGCTTGTTGAAGTGCTTTTTGCGATGCAGGAACAGGGCCGTAACCCATGATTGATGGATCGCAACCTGCAACAGCCATTGATTTAATACGCGCACGAATTGGTAAACCAAGTTCTTTTGCTTTTTCTTCGCTCATTACAAGCATTGCTGACGCGCCGTCAGAAAGTGCAGAAGAAGTACCTGCCGTTACGCTACCTGATGCTGGATTGAATACAGGGCGTAGTTGCGATAAACCTTCTACAGTTGTTTCTGGACGGATTACTTCATCGTCTTCAACTAAGATTAAAGAACCATCTGCATCATGACCTTCCATTGGCAGGATTTCACGACGGAAACGACCTTCAACAGTTGCCGCGTGTGCACGTTGATGTGAACGGTAAGCAAACTCGTCTTGTTGCTGGCGGCTAATGCCGTGCAGCGTTGCAAGGTACTCTGCAGTTAAACCCATTACGCCGGCAGCTTGTGCTACAGACGTTGATAAACCAGGGTGAAAATCATTACCGTGAGTCATAGGTACGTGACCCATGTGCTCAACACCACCAATGATATAGGTATCACCAGCGCCAGTCATAATAGCGCGTGCTGCATCGTGTAATGCCTGCATTGATGAGCCACATAAACGGTTAACCGTTACTGCTGGCACTGAATGCGGAATACCGGCGAGTAGTGCTGCGTTACGAGCAATGTTAAAACCTTGCTCTAAAGTCTGTTGTACACAGCCCCAGTAAATATCATCAATTGATGCTGGATCAACGGCTGGGTTACGGTCTAACAAACCTTTCATTAAGTGAGCACTTAAATCTTCCGCACGCTTGTTTTTGAATACGCCGTTCTTAGAACGACCCATTGGTGTGCGGATACAATCTACGATTACTGGATTATTCATGTTTCTTATCCTTCCACCTTATAGAATACACGGCCTTCTTCGGCCCACTTGCGAGTTTCATCAGATACTTGGTAAATCGCACCTAAGTGAGCGTACTTGTCTGCTGTTGCAACAAAGTTCGCTAAACCAGTTTGATCTAAGTAACGGAATGCACCGCCTCTAAATGGAGGGAAACCAATGCCGTAAATTAGCGCCATGTCAGCTTCTTGTGGAGACGCCACGATACCTTCTTGTAAACAAAGTAGTACTTCGTTGATCATAGGGATCATACAACGGTCAATGATTTCTTGTTTATCAAAATCTTTAGGCGCATCAGTGATGGCACTTAGTAACTCAGTTGCTGTAGCATCTTGTGCCTTTTTAAGGCGACCACGGCGGTCTGGTGCATATTGGTAGAAACCAGAACCATTTTTCTGACCAAAACGTTTTTCGTTTGCAAATACAGTAACAGGGTCTTTATCTTGACGAGCCATACGCTCAGGGAAACCATCGGCCATTACGCCAGTACAGTGGTAAGCCGTATCGATACCTACAACATCAAGAAGGTAGGCAGGGCCCATAGGCCAACCAAATACATTTTCCATTACTTTATCAACTTTCGCGAAGTCAGCACCTTCAACAACAAGTTTGCTGAAGCCTGCAAAGTAAGGGAATAATACGCGGTTTACAAAGAAACCAGGGCAGTCGTTTACAACGATTGGTGATTTACCAAGTTTTAAAGCGTAATCAACAACCGCATTAATTGTTGCTTCTGATGTTTTTTCACCGCGAATGATTTCTACTAATGGCATTTTTGGCACTGGATTAAAAAAGTGCATACCACAGAAGTTTTCTGGTTTTTCAAGTGCAGATGCTAACTCGTCAATACGAATTGTTGAGGTATTTGAAGTTAGGATAGTGCCCGCTGGTAAGTCTTTTTCAAGACCTGCAAGAACGGCTTGCTTCACTTTAGGGTTTTCAACCACGGCTTCAACAACAATATCAGCACTTTGTAAGTCTGCATCGTTAAGCGTCGGTTTGATCTTGCCTAATGTAGCAACCATCTTTTCCATCGCCATATGGCCACGTTGTACTTTTTTACCAAGTAGCTTAGAAGCTTCGCCCATACCTAAATCAAGTGCATCTTGGTTGATGTCTTTCATGATAATAGGTGTGCCTTTATAAGCAGACTGATAAGCAATACCGCCGCCCATAATACCTGCACCTAATACAGCGGCTTGTTTAATTTCAAGTTCACTGTGCTTAGCTTGCTTCTTCGCTTTACCTTTAATGTATTGGTCAGCTAAGAAAATACCTGTTTGTGCTGCTGCTTCGCTTGTTGCTGCTAATTTAGCAAAGTTAGCGTTTTCAATCGCCATTGCTTCAGCGCGTTCACAATTTGCAGCTGCTTTAATTGTTCTTACTGCCATAACGGGTGCTGGGTAATGACCTTTTGTCTGACCCATTACCATACCTTCCGCCATCGCAAAGCTCATGCCTTGCTCAACACGGTTCATTTTCAGTGGCTGTAATTTTACTTGTCGTTTTGCTTGCCAATCTAGCTTGCCAGCAATTGCTTGTTCAAGTGTTGATATGCTTGACTCTAAAAGTTTGTCAGCACTAACTACCGCGTCAAATGCACCTACTTTTAAGGCATCCGCAGCACGGTTTTCTTTGCCAGTGGTGATCCACGTCATCGCATTATCAGCGCCAATCAGGCGCGGAAGGCGAACAGTGCCACCAAAACCAGGCATAATGCCTAATTTAACTTCAGGTAGGCCAATTTTAGCATCAGTACTACCAACGCGATAATCGGTAGCAAGTGCCCACTCACATCCACCACCAAGCGCCATGCCGTTTACAGCACTTAACGTTGGGAAAGGTAAATCTTCAATAGCGTCAAAAACGTCAGTTGCATTTTTGATCCATGCAACAAGTTCTTCTTGAGGTTTAGTGAATGTAGGTAAAAATTCGAAAATGTCGGCGCCGATAATGAAATGATCTTTATCGCTGGTGAACACCATGCCTTTGATATCTGAGTTTGTTGCCAATTCTTTTAATGCTAAAGCGCAATCTTGCAAGGTTTGCTGCGAAAGTTTGTTTACTGAACCGTCGGCACAGAACTTAAACTCGGCGATGTTGTCCTTGATGAAAGCAACTTCAAATGAATCGCTTTTATATAACATTATTATTCTCCCTAGTTAATTAACTAAGACTGGTACGATGAGTTTGCATTTCAATCAGTGTGCTTGCTTTAAAATGAAAATGCAACGAAAAATTTACTGCGCTTTATCGCGATTGGTTAAAATATAGCTGGTTTGGTGCTAAGGTGTAGGAGAAGTTTTTTGTTATTAATTCTTTAATTTTTGTTAAAGGTCATCATGAAAAAACAACTCTTTGGTTGGACAGCTGCCGCATTAATTTTTCCTTTTTTTGCAGCTGAAGCCAACGATAAACATGACGCTTTTTTAAAAGCAGAAAAAAAGGCGCGTTACGGTGATTATCAAGACATGAAAAATGCAATTAACGGGCTCGATCACCCGTTAAAGCCTTATGTCGAAAAGGCGTTTTGGCAACGTAATCCAAGCTTAAATCACCAAACAGAGATCGAAAACTTTCTCAATATTTATCAAAATACACCGCTTGAGTGGCCGGTGCGTAAAGCCTGGCTTGAATACTTGAAAAAGTACAACAAGAAAGCGGCTTATATTCGTAACTATCGCGAAACGAGCAACAACGAATTGACCTGTCCTTATTTAAGTTTTCAATTAGATTTAGGGGCACCTGAAAAAGCCATCATGAACCAAGTTAGTGATTTGTGGGTGGTAGGAAAATCACAACCTAAAGAGTGCGATAAGTTGTTTTCACTCTGGAAGAAGAAGGGTTACCAAACGCAAGATCGTATTTGGCAACGTATTAGCTTAGCGGCAGAGGGCGGCACATCAAGCTTAATTCCTTATTTAAAAACGTTATTGCCTCAAAGCGAGCAATATTTAGCTGACTTATATTTAACAGTTCGCAAAGACCCAAGTGCAGCAGCCGGGCTTTATCGTTATAAGAAAAAGTCGGCTAAAGAGGGGCAAATTGCCCTTTATGGTGTGAAGCGTTTAGTGTGGCGAGATAATGACCTTGCATTACGTGCATGGGAAAAGCTCGAAACCATGTTTAATTACACAGACGAGCAAAAAGCAGATGTTTATTATAGTTTTGCGTTGTCGCTTGCATCTAATGGTCATCAACAAGCGCGTTTTTGGCTGAATAAAGTGCCTAAAGACCGTCAAACGAGCAAGCTAATGCAGTGGCAGTTAGCAAATATGCTTGAAAGACAAGATTGGTCAGGCATTGTGGCGTTTTTTACTGGTAAAGAAAATCTCAGCCTTGGTCAGCAATATTGGTTAGCGTATAGCTTAAACCAGCGCGGTGAAGTAGAGCGCGCGCGTGCTATTTGGCAAACAGTGGCAAAAGAGCGTGATTATTATGGCTTTTTAGCTTCAGCACGATTAGGTATTCCGGTTAGTTTAAACAATAAAGATATCAGCATTAGCAATCAATTAAAGTTAGAAGTAGCCAATGCTCCAGGCTTTAAACGTGCTCGTGCTTTATATGAACTTGAGCGTTTTACCTCAGCGCGCCGTGAATGGAATTACCTAACAGACACCTCAACTAAAGAGGAAAAGCTCGCAGCCTCAATTTTAGCGGCTGATCTTGATTGGTACGACAGCACTATCTACACCTTAGCGCAGATAAAAGAGTGGGATTATGTCGACTTACGCTTCCCATTTGCGTTTAAAGATGTGTTTGCCACGTATAGTAGTCGCAGCCATATTGATGTTGCATGGAGCATCGCTATTTCGCGTAGAGAAAGTTCTTTTGCACCTGATGCTCGCTCTCATGCTAATGCGCATGGTTTAATGCAGCTACTACCAAGCACAGCCAAATATATGAATAAGAGTACGGTAACACGTAAGCAGCTGTATCAGCCACGTACTAATATTCGACTTGGTACCGAGTATCTACAGTATTTGAAAAAGAAAAATCATGGCAATGAGATCCTGGCTACAGCCTCATATAATGCAGGTTATCATCGTATTAAACGCTGGTTACCTGAACAGCCAATGCCTGCCGAGCTGTGGATCGAATTAATTCCTTTCACAGAAACACGTAACTACGTTAAAAACGTGTTTGCTTACAGACAGGTATACCATACTCGACTCGGTCGCGACGGCAATGTTCTAGCGCCAATTCTTGATATGTCGATGGGTGGTTAAGCTTCATTGTATGCACTATCCCCTCAGTTGGGGGATGGTACAGGACTATGATAGACTGCTAACAAGTTAAATTTACTAAAGATGGGTTTACTATGGATAAATTAGCGGTGTTATACGCCGAACATATTGCAACCTTGCAACAACGTACTCGCACAATTACAGAGCGCGAAGGTTTAGAAGGGTTAGTAATTCACTCAGGTCAGGCTAAGCGTCAGTTTTTAGATGACATGTATTATCCGTTTAAAGTGAATCCGCAATTTAAAGCGTGGTTACCAGTGATCGACAACCCTCATTGTTGGATTGTGGTTGATGGTGTATCTAAACCTAAGCTTATTTTTTATCGTCCAGTGGATTTTTGGCATAAAGTGCCTGATGAGCCGCGTGATTTTTGGGCTGAGTATTTTGATATTGAATTATTAGTACAGCCAGATCAGGTCGAAAAATTACTTCCTTATGACAAAGCAAATTACGCCTACATTGGTGAGTATTTAGAAGTAGCGCAAGCGCTGGGCTTTAGCATTATGAACCCAGAACCTGTTATGAACTACTTGCATTTTCACCGTGCTTATAAAACACAGTATGAGCTTGAATGTTTACGCCAAGCAAACCGTATTGCGGTAGAGGGCCATAAAGCAGCACGTGACACATTTTTTGCTGGTGGCTCAGAGTTTGATATTCAACAAGCTTATCTTATGGCTACCCGTCAAAGCGAAAACGAGATGCCTTACGGCAATATCGTTGCGCTCAATGAAAACTGTGCAATTTTACACTACACTCATTTTGAGCCAAAAGCGCCGCAAACACATCGCTCTTTCTTGATTGATGCTGGTGCAAACTTTAACGGCTATGCTGCTGATATTACACGTACTTATGACTTCAAAAAGTCGGGCGAATTTAGCGATCTAATTAAGGTCATGACTGAGCATCAAATTGCTTTAGGAAAAGCATTAAAGCCTGGCTTGTTATATGGTGAATTACATTTAGATTGCCACCAACGTGTAGCGCAAGTGCTTAGCGACTTTAATATTGTGAAATTACCAGCCGCTGAAATTGTTGAACGTGGTATTAGTTCAACCTTCTTCCCGCATGGTCTTGGCCATCACTTAGGTTTACAAGTTCATGATATGGGTGGTTTTATGGCTGATGATAAAGGTACTCATCAGGCGCCACCTGAAGGCCATCCGTTCCTTCGCTGTACGCGTTTAATCGAAAAGAACCAAGTATTTACTATTGAACCTGGTTTATACTTCATCGACTCGTTATTAGGCGACCTTGCGCAAACAGACAACAAACAGTTCATTAACTGGGAAAAGGTTGAAGCGCTTAAGCCATTTGGCGGTATCCGTATTGAAGATAACATCATCGTTCATGAAGATAGCCTAGAAAACATGACCCGTGATCTACACTTAGATTAATGGTGAAGGTTAGTGAATATCGGGGCCAATAGGCCCCATTTTTTTAGATAAGCAATTATGTCTGAATACCAATACCCGGCTGAACCGGTTTTTTACCAAGAAGAAATTAAAAAAAGCACGTTTATTGTGCATATTGCCCACACGCCAGATCTAACCTCGGCGAAAGCCTTTATCAAAGAAATCCAAGAGAAATACAGTGATGCTCGTCATAATTGCTGGGCTCATGTTGCAGGAAACCCTGGTGGTAGTCATGTGTATGGTTTTTCTGATGATGGTGAACCCAATGGCACAGCAGGTAAACCCATGCTTAATGTATTAACAGGCTCTGGTATTGGTGAAATAACAGCGGTGGTAACTCGTTATTTTGGCGGTATTAAACTCGGCACTGGTGGGCTTGTGCGGGCTTACGGCGGTAGTTTAAATAATGCCATGCGTGAGCTTAAAACCATTACCAAGGTACCGAGTGTTGAACTGGTAGGTCAAAGTGATTACAGCGCACAGGGTGCAATTGAACAATTATTAAAAAGCCAGTATCAAGTGCTTAATATCGATAAACAGTTTGCAGAGAATATTGCCTGGAAAATTGAGATCGATAGTCGACAAGCCGAGCAAGCTATTCATGATGTTCATGAATTGACTCACGGTGCAGTGAGCCTAAAAGTCAGAAAAGTTTGAAATGTAAAAATAATACATTCCGTTTACTTACAATTAAGCCTGTAAGACAATAAACTGTATTAGCTAAACAATTAATAAGAAAGCGATACGCCTAGATGCAATTTCGTACCATAATAAAAATTCTCGGCCAGCTGGTGGCGTTATTTAGTATCACTATGGTGCCTCCGGCGCTGGTGTCTTTGATCTACAAAGACGGTGGTGGTGTGCCATTCGTTCTCGCTTTTATCTTTAGTGTTGTGATTGGTTTAGCGGCTTATTATCCAAACCGTCATGAGCATGGTGACCTTAAAGCCCGAGAAGGCTTCTTGATTGTGGTCTTGTTCTGGCTGGTACTAGGCACCTTCGCTGCGGTGCCTTTAGTGTTCTTACAAGAGCCTAATCTTTCCTTAGCTGACTCCGTATTTGAGGCCTTTTCAGGGCTTACAACGACAGGGGCTACCGTACTTACGGGCATAGAATATCTACCTAAATCAGTGCTTTTTTATCGCCAGCAATTGCAATGGTTAGGCGGTATGGGGATCATCGTACTCGCGGTCGCGGTACTGCCCATGCTAGGGGTCGGTGGTATGCAGCTATACCGTGCAGAAACGCCTGGTCCGGTTAAAGACTCGAAAATGACGCCGCGTATTGCCGATACCGCAAAGCACCTTTGGTATATCTATGTATCACTTACGATAGCTTGTACGCTTGCGTACTGGGCTGCAGGGATGGATTGGTTTGATGCAATCTGTCATTCATTCTCAACAATTGCGATTGGTGGCTTTTCTACTTACGACGCATCAATGGGGCAGTTTGATAGCCCATTAATTAACTTTATCTGTGTCGTGTTCTTATTAATTGCTGCTATTAACTTTTCGCTTCACTATGCTGCGGTATCGTCGCGCAGTCTTCGTGTTTATTTACGCGACCCTGAATTTAAAGTGTTTTTATTGATTCAATTAGCATTGGTCATTGTTTGTTTTACTGTACTGTCTTCAAATAATATATATGCCGATGGTGATGAGACTCTCGACCAAGCTATGTTCCAAGCGGTATCAATGAGTACCACTGCGGGCTTTGCGACTGACAACTTCTCAGCATGGCCACTGTTCCTACCTATTTTACTTATTTTTTCAAGCTTTATTGGCGGCTGTGCCGGCTCTACCGGTGGTGGTATGAAGGTTGTACGGGTGTTCTTACTTTACTTGCAAGGTATTCGTGAGCTTAATCGTCTTGTGCACCCGAGGGCTATTTACTCAATTAAATTAGGCCGAAAAGCACTCCCAGATAAAGTTGTAGAAGCCGTTTGGGGCTTCTTCTCGGCGTATGCTTTGGTGTTTGTCATTATCATGTTGGCGCTGATGGGCACCGGTATGGATAACATCAGTGCATTCTCGGCAACGGCAGCATGTTTAAATAATTTAGGTCCAGGTTTAGGTGAAGTCGCTGCTCATTACGGGGCGATTTCTGATACGGCAAAATGGCTACTTACTATTGCGATGGTATTTGGTCGTTTAGAAATATTCACCTTATTAGTGTTGTTTACGCCAACCTTCTGGCGAGGCTAACCATAGCAAGGTGATTATCTAGAAGTGGAGGCATTACTGTGCCAAAAACTCAAAAACAACGTAATCTTGAGAAGCTCACCTGTATCCCTGCAGGTAGCTTGGTGGATGTTGAAATTACCACACCAACCGACAGTAAACGCGTAAAAACAGAATTCATAGGATTGATGAATGATCAGTACATCATAATCAATTATCCATCCACAAAGCGTTTAGCGAATGGCAGTGATTTCATCAAAGATGGGGTGATGGTTGTTATACGGGCTGTACTTGAAGCGGGCGGTGGGCAAGTGATTGCTTTTCGTCAGCAAATAAACGCCTTGGCATCGCATCCGCATCGCTTAATATTTCTCGACTTTCCTCAGCAAGTACAGCTGTTTAGTTTGCGTAGTGAAGCGCGTATTCCTACGTTATTCCCGGCAAATTTAGTGATTGCAGAGCAAAAACTGGCTGGGCTAATTAAAGATATTTCACTCACAGGGGTTCAGTTTGATATTAATAGCAATGAGGATTTAAGCGCTTTGAAAGGGCAAAGTGGCCAAATCACACTGAGCAAACGAGAGTTTAATGGCACAGTATGCAGCGTACGCAAAAGAGCGGGTGGTTTTATGCTCGGTGTGCAGCTTGATACCAGTGAAGATGAAATGAAAGCGTTTATGAAAGAGCACCTAATTGACCTTTCAGTATTGGATAGCTAATGCCAATTCGCCATTTTGCAACAAAATGGCTATTTTCCTCGATTTAAACCTATAGATATCAAAATTAATTTATAAGAAAACCAAAATAACCAATTAAATCAATATCTTATTTGTTAAATTAATTTCGATTTTTTTCTTTAAGTTTTGTTGTTCAGATAGAGTTTATTTTCAAATTCCTAATTTCTCTGTTTTTTAATCCAAATAAATCACTATTGTCTCCATTTTATACTTCATAAGTCATTGATTTTAAAAGAAGCGTAAAACCAACCATTGAGCTTGTTGCAAAACAGCAACAAATAAATCGGGCTATTTTCCTGAAAATATCGATTCTTCAACTCAACTATGTGATTTTGTTGTTATTTTTAACTTTGGCATCGAAGTTGAAATAGTCTTAGCGAACACAGAGAAAAACTGATTCAGGAACATATCCTTTATCACAGTTGAGACAACATTGAAGGAATAGTGATTATGAAAACGTTACACAAAACTTTAGCACTTGTAGCTCTTGCAACTTCATCTGCAGCGTTTGCCGCTGACTTTGACACATTGGATGTTAATGGCGATGGCGCAATCAGCAAAAGCGAAGCATCAGTAAGCGAAACGTTAATGAGCCAATTCAAAGAGCTTGATACAGACGGCAACGGTGAGCTGTCTAAACAAGAGTACTCAAAAGCTTAATTTCATTGTAAGGACACACTGAAAAGGACTTCTAACTCAAGACAACACACTTTGAAGGAATGACATTATGAACACAGTAAATAAAACACTAGCACTTATGGCCCTAGTATCTTCATCAGCAGCATTTGCGATGAGTGATTTCGATACCTTAGATGTTGATGGCAATGGTGTTATCAGCCAAAGCGAAGCATCGGTAGATGCAGAGCTTATGAGCAAATTCAGTGAATTAGACACTGACGGTAACGGTGAGTTATCGAAACAAGAATTTTCAAAAGCTTAATGTGATTAAGCAAAACCAGTTTATTTAGCTGATTAGTTCTGAGCTGCCAAAGACAGCCTAAATGGATAAGGGAATCCATGACAAAGGACAACATTGGAAGTGTGATCAGCTAACACTCTTAAAATTGAAGGAATATGATTATGAAAACAGTAAATAAAACATTAGCTTTAATCGCACTTGCATCTTCTTCAGCAGCTTTTGCCGCAACTGATTTTGACACCTTAGACGTAGACGGTAACGGCGTGGTTAGCAAAAGTGAAGCAGCCGTTGACGCAAAAATTATGTCGCAGTTTAAAACATTAGACGTGAATGGTGACGGCGTCCTTACTGAAGCAGAGTTTTCTGAAGCCGAATAACTGAGTTAGTACGTAGTTATACCAATTTCCACTAAACAGGGATCTCAGAAACGGATTTCACTCTTTTCAAATTTTGAGGTAGTTATTATGAAACAGTTAAGCACAACAATTGCAATTTTAGCACTAGCAACATCATCAGCATCCTTTGCACAAGGCGTAAGCTTTGCAACGTTCGATACCGACGGTGATGGTGTGATCAGTAAAGAAGAAGCGTCTGCAAATATGCAGCTTGAAAAGTTATTTCCAGAGCTAGATAGCGATGGTAATGGCGAACTTTCAAAAGAAGAATTCGCTCAAATTCAATAGAATCTTTTAGAAAAGTTAGGTACTTTCACTTCAAGAGTCGTAAAGCAGCTGTCATGGCTGCTTTTTTCGTTTACAAGAAGATAGCACTTACTTGGAATAGTTTTTCTACAACCGTAATATGCTTTTTATCAATCAAGAACATGATGACATGGTCACCCGACTGAATAATGGTATCGTCATGGGCAATCAGTACATCATCGTTACGCACAATTGCACCAATGGTTGTTCCAGCTGGTAGCTTAATATCAGCAATAGCTCGGCCAACAACTTTAGAAGTATGCTCATCACCGTGAGCGACAGCCTCAATGGCTTCTGCTGCGCCCTTACGTAATGAATAAACGTTAACAATGTCACCACGACGTACGTGTGTTAGCAGCGCCGAGATAGTGGCTTGCTGAGGTGAAATAGCAATATCAATTTCACCGCCTTGTACTAGGTCAACATAAGCGCCACGCTGAATAAGCACCATGGTTTTTTGTGCGCCCATACGCTTTGCCAGCATCGCAGACATAATGTTTGCTTCATCGTCGTTAGTCACTGCGATGAATACATCCACTTGTTCAATATGTTCTTCAGATAACAGCTCTTGATCTGAGGCATCGCCACAAAACACAACCGTGTTATCAAGCATTTCAGAGAGCTGTGCTGCGCGCTCTTTATTGCGCTCAAGCAGCTTAACGCTGTGGTTTTTCTCAAGTGAACGCGCAAGGCCTGCACCGATATTACCACCACCCGCAATCATGATCTTTTTGTATGAACGTTCGAGCTTTTGCAGCTCATTCATGACTGCTCGAATATGCTTTGTTGCAGCGATAAAGAACACTTCATCGTCCGCTTCGATAACGGTTGTGCCAAGCGGTTTAATCGCTTTACCTTGACGATAAATAGCCGCTACCCGGGTTTCGACATTCGGGATGTGCTCTTTCAAGGCTGAAAGCGCATAACCCACCAGCAAACCACCGTAATAGGCTTTCACCGCAACCAGCGATAACATACCATCGGCAAATTGTAATACCTGTAAAGCACCCGGATAGTCGATTAAGCGACGAATATACTTAGTTACCAGCGCTTCTGGAGCTATGTAGTGGTCAACAGGTAAGTCATCGTTATGAAATAACTTTTCACGGTACTTTAAGTATTGTTCTGAGCGAATACGGGCAATTTTAGTTGGCGTGTTAAAAATACTATAAGCTACTTGGCAAGCAACCATGTTCACTTCATCTGAACTGGTTACGGCAATAATCATATCGGCGTCTTCTGCGCCTGCGCGACGCAATACATCTGGATGCGCACTGTGGCCAGTAACACCTTGTAAGTCGTACTTATCTTGTAGCTCTCGCAAACGGTTACCGTCGATATCGACAACGGTGATCTCATTTTGCTCACCTACGAGGTTTTCTGCCAGTGTGCCACCAACTTGTCCGGCACCGAGTATGATTATTTTCATAGCTTGTTCTTATTAGTGTTTTTTAACTAGCTTTGCATAATAGAAACCGTCACTTTCACCAGGTAGTAATTGCAGACCAGGTAACGTAGGGGTGTCGTTTTCATGCAAAGGTATGTGTTCAGCACTTGGATTATTGGCAAGAAACTTGGCAACTTGTTGCTGGTTCTCTTGCGGTAATACAGAGCAGGTCGCATAAACTAACGTACCACCTGGCTTAAGTAGAGGCCAGATGCTATTTAGGATATCGCCTTGTAAATTAGCCAGATCTTCAATATCAGATGCACGACGTAACCATTTAATGTCAGGGTGACGACGGATCACGCCAGTAGCTGAACAAGGCACATCAAGCAAGATACGGTCGAATTGCTGCTCATCCCACCAGATATGAGGTTGTGAAGCATCGGCACATTGTAAATCGGCAGCTAAACCAATACGCACTAAGTTTTGTTTAACACGTTCTAGGCGCTCGCTGTCGCTATCAAGTGCTAATACGTCGGCATCGGCAAGCTCTAGGATATGGCACGTTTTACCACCTGGCGCTGCACACGCATCTAAAATGACATCATCATTTTGAGGATCTAAAAAGCGTGCTGCTAATTGTGCCGCTGCATCTTGAACTGAGCAGGCACCGGTATCAAATTCTGGTAATGCGTATACATCACACGGTTTAGCTAGTTTAATACCATCAGGAAAATCAGCATTAAGGGTATGCTCAATATCATTTGCTTTAAGCATTTCGCTGTATTCTTGGGTGCTGTATTGCGCTTGGTTTACACGTAACCACATAGGTGCTTGTAGCTGATTCGCTTCAAGAATTTCTTGCCAGTTACCAGGATAAGCTGCAGTAATTTGTTTGATAAACCAACCTGGGTGGTTAAATTTGCAAACAGGAATTTGCTTTGCTTTTTCTTCAAGCTCAGCTTGTTCACGTTGGAAACTGCGTAAAATCGCGTTGATCAGGCCTTTTAAACCCAGTGCACGCATTTGCTGAAGCGCATTAACTGTTTCGCTGATTGCTGCATGAGGCGGTACACGCATATGCTGAAGTTGGTAAATACCCACATACAATAAAAACTGGAAAATACGGCGTTTGCCTTTTAGTGGTTGATCTAAAAGTTGCTGGCAATAATTTTCTAGGCTAGGTAAATAGCGCAGCACACCGTAGCAAATTTGTTGTAGTAAGGCTTTATCTTTCGGCGATAATCCTTGGCTTGCAAAAGGCAGCTCTTGATTCAACGACGCGCCTTTATCGACCACGTTGTAAAGGGTTTCAGCAGCAAGTGCTCTTACATTACTCATTGCTTTGACCTAATACTGAGCCAGGTTCAACCCAATCACTGCGACCATTTAAAAAGTCACTCACTGCCATTGGTTTTTTACCTTGTGGTTGAAGAAGGGTGATTTTAAGTGCATCTTGCCCACAGCCAACGGTAATACCTTGCTTATCAGCAGCAATGATTTTACCGGCTTGTGCAGTTTGCGATACAACCTCTGCTTGCCAAATTTTTACCGTTTGTCCTGCCATTTCAGTAAAGCAAACAGGCCATGGATTAAAAGCGCGGATATTACGCTCAATTTGCGCAGCATCCATTGACCAATCAATGTTTGCTTCGTCTTTTGATAGCTTTTTAGCGTAATTTGCCAGTGCATCATCTTGCTTTTCTGGGGTGATTTCACCTGCAGCAAGACGATTGATAGTATTGATCAGTGCATCAGGACCCAATGCAGCTAGCTTATCGTATAAAGAGCTACTGGTTTCTGTGCTATCAATCGGGCAACGGCTGATATGCAGCATATCGCCGGTATCTAAACCTTCATCCATTTGCATTATTGTTACACCGGTCTCATTGTCACCAGCCCAAATAGCACGTTGGATCGGTGCAGCACCACGCCAGCGCGGTAAAATTGAGCCATGCACGTTTAAGCAGCCTAAGCGCGGTGCATCTAAAATTGCTTTTGGTAACAGTAAGCCGTACGCCACCACAATCATAATATCGGCGTTCAAGCTGGTAAGCTCTGCAAGTGCGTCATCTGATTTTAGTGATTGCGGTTGATAAACTGGTAAGTCATGAGCAAGTGCAAGTTCTTTAACTTCACTGGCTTTTAGCTTTTTACCGCGGCCCGCTGGGCGGTCTGGTTGGCTATATACACCAACAACGTCGTGCTCTGAGTCAATCAGTGCTTGTAAATGGCGCGCAGCGAAGTCCGGCGTACCAGCAAAAATAATGCGTAATGGTTGTGTCACAGATATTCCTATTGATTAACTAATTATTTAGCAGCCAGCTTTGCTTCTTTCTCAAGCTTTTTACGGATACGTTGGCGCTTTAAAGGCGATAGATAATCAATAAATAGGGTGCCTTTAAGGTGATCAAGCTCATGCTGAATACAAATTGCTAATAGCTCGTCAGCGTCTAGGCTGAATTCTTCACCATTTTCATTAAGCGCTTTAACCGTGACAGTTTCTGCGCGGTCAACTTTTGCGTATGAGTAAGGAACAGATAAACAGCCTTCTTCACTCACCGTTGAGCCATCTTTTTTGGTGATTTCTGGGTTGATTAATACTAACGGTTGGTCGCGCTCTTCAGATACGTCGATCACCACAATTCGCTGGTGGATATCTACTTGCGTCGCTGCTAAGCCGATACCGTTTTCGTCATACATAGTTTCAAGCATGTCTTTGACGATTTGACGAACGTCATCGTTTACTTCTGGTACTTCTTTCGCGATTGTACGTAAACGCTCATCCGGAAATCTTAAAACTTCTAACCTAGCCATAGTTACCTTTTACACTTGTGATTCATTTAGGGTATTGTATGCTCTTATTTTAGCCATTCGTGTTCACCTTTAACAGGTTTTGGTCGATAATAATCTAAAAACAACTCAAGGAAGCCAAATGAGATACCCACTAGTTGCGGCTTTGTTAGCCATTAGCAGTGCTTTTCCGGTAGCTGCTGATGTTTTAACAATAAAAAAAGATGCACCAAAACAATACGTTGTCAAAAAAGGCGACACGCTTTGGGATATCTCGGGCGTATATCTTGACGAACCTTGGCAATGGCCTGATTTGTGGCAGATGAACCCACAAATTGCGAATCCGCATTTAATATACCCGGGTGATGCGCTCACTTTAATTTACGATAAAGACGGAAATCCTCGTTTAGTTAAAAATGCGCGTTATAAAAAACTCTCTCCTGAAGGGCGAATTACACCAAAAGGTAAGCAGGCTGTGCCGACGTTGCCTTTGGAATTGTTACGTCCATATTTGAGTTATGAACAAGCGATTAGCGCCGATATTATTGCAGAAAAGCCGTATATTCTCGGTGCCAGTGTTAATACCAAAATGAATACTATGGGTCATACGCTTTACGTTAAAGGTGATTTAACACTTAACGAGGCTTATGGCGTGTACCGTAAAGGAAACGACCTTGTCGATCCAAATACCAATGAAGTACTGGCGAATAAAGCTGAATTAGTAGCGATTGTTCGTTCATTTAGAAGCGGTGATGTGGCAAATGGCGTGCCTGCCTCAGTGAAAGTTGAGCTGGTAAAACAAGAAATTAAGCCGCATGACTTTTTAATGCCTGCGATGGAAGGGCAAATGTTGCCAGCCTATTTCACTATGAAACGCCCTGAAACGGCTTTAGATGGCACTATTATCGCGTCAGCTAATGAAATGCGTGAATTTAGTACCATGGATATTGTTGTACTAAACTTAGGTTCAGACCAAGTGAAACCGGGTTTTGTACTCGATATTCAGCGTCAATCACCTGAAGTGTATGACGGCCGAAATGGTCCTCGTTATCGCGAAGATTCTAACAGTCTTGAGAAGTTTATGACTGATGCAAATGATGTGTTAGGAATTGAAAGCGATGAAGACAGTAATGTATGGCACATGCCAAAGGAAAAAGTCGGTGAGTTAATGGTGTTTAAGGTATATGACAACGTTAGCTATGCATTGATTGTGAAGAATCAGCACCCGATCCGAGTTGGAGATTATGCAGTTATAAACTAACTCACAATTTGGGCGCTCTAAGGAGGGAGCATGACACAAGTTTCAGGCAAGCTATCCCATTGGCTTGCCTTTTATTTATGTAAAGGGCTTGGGATAAAGAGCCTTATTGCATTAAGTCAAAAACAGCCACTGGACGAGCTATTTAAGCTATCTAGTATAGAGCTTCAGCAGCTGGGCTTATCACAAAGCCAAGCCGACAACTTAGTTAATACCGACTGGCAATTAGTCGCCCACTACCAAAAGCAGATAGCAAGACTTAAAATCAAAGTTATTAGTTATTTTGATAGCAACTATCCGCCCTTACTTAAGCAAATAGCCAGCGCACCTATTTTATTGTTTTGTTTAGGTAACACAGAGCTATTACTGTCACCACAAATAGCAATTGTCGGTAGTCGTAATGCCACTCCTACAGGTCTTGAAATAGCCGCTGAATTTGCTCATCAATTATCTGTTGTAGGCATGACAGTCACATCGGGTATGGCTATGGGAATTGATGGCGCAGCCCATAAAGGCGCATTAGCCGGATCAGGCAAGACCATTGCCGTACTAGGTACGGGTATCGATATTGCTTATCCCAAACGCCATAGTTTGCTCATTAAACAAGTTGCAGAGCGGGGCTTATTGGTTTCAGAGTTCTTGCCTGGCACCGCTGCTAATGCCGCTAATTTTCCGCGCCGAAACCGTATTATCTCTGGATTATCATTAGGTGTGTTGATTGTCGAAGCGCAAATTAAAAGCGGTTCTTTGGTTACCGTACGCTATGCACTTGAGCAAAATAAAGACGTGTTTGCTGTGCCGGGTTCGATAAAAAGCTCACTTTCAGAGGCAAGTCATTTTTTAATTAAGCAAGGCGCTAAATTGACAGAAAATATTAGTGATATTCTTGATGAAGTGAGCTTTTTCTGTGAAAACAGTCTATATAGTATAGAACAGCCTATAGCAGATGAACCCGACTGCCCAGTGTTCAAAAGTATAGGGTATGAGGTAACAAGTGTTGACCAAATTACACAGCGCAGCCAATTACCTGTAGACGAAGTACAAGCTCGGTTACTCGACCTAGAGCTCGCAGATAAAATCGAACGAGTACTAGATGGTTATATAAGACTTGGAGGACATAAACATGTTTGACATCCTCATGTATCTTTTTGAAAACTATATCCATAGTGAAGCTGAAATCTTTACTGAAGAGAACGAACTTACCGATGAGTTAGTTCGTGCTGGCTTCAATAAACCTGAAATCTACAAAGCCCTTGATTGGCTAGAGCAACTTGCTGACTTACAACAAAGCGATATCTACCCGTACCTTAATGCCCAACCACAACATGCCATGCGTATTTACACTGATAGTGAATGCCAAATGTTAAGTGTAGAGTGTCGCGGCTTTTTAATGTTTATCGAGCAAATTGGTGTGATTAACACTGTAACCCGCGAAATGGTGATAGATAGACTTTGCGCTCTTGATAAACCATTTATTTCTTTGGAAGATCTAAAGTGGGTGGTGCTTATGGTGTTATTTAATGTACCCGGGTCAGAGCAAGCTTACGCACAAATGGAAGACTTAATATTTGACGAGCCAGCCGATGTATTACATTAATTCGACTTTGCTTGTATCTTTGTTGAGTTTGGGTATATTAGGCGAAAATTAGCCAACCCCACAGGAATCTTATGAGTAAAATCGACCATTCTCTTTTTTCTGCAGATAAACATGCACTCGAAAAAGAGTATGAGGTTTGCCCTAAATGCGGTTCTGAATTGGTTATGCGCAACTCAAAGTCAGGGCCGTTTTTAGGCTGTGCCAGTTACCCTAAGTGTGATTACATCCGCCCATTAGCTCATCATGATAGCCAACAAATAAAGGTGCTCGAAGACAGTGCCTGCCCAGAGTGTGGCAAGCCATTGGTAATTAAAAATGGCCGCTACGGCATGTTTATTGGGTGTACTGGCTATCCCGAGTGCCACTATATTGCACATGATGAAGAACCTGACGATGCCCCCCAATTACCTGCTTGCCCGAAATGCAAAAAAGGCCAGCTGGTTGCGCGTAGTAATAAGTTTGGCAAAACCTTTTATTCTTGTGATGGCTATCCGCGCTGTAAATATACGCTTAATCATAAACCTGTGGCGACCGAGTGTCCTGCCTGTCAGTGGCCAATTATGACCGAAAAGAAAACTGCCTCAGGTGTTGTGTTACAATGCCCGCAGAAGTCGTGTATGCATAAGTTAGTCGAATCTTAATGCACTTGTAATTTGTTTATTTAGGAGAGTTTCTTTGTCTGATCCTGTTGCACAACCAGCCAATGCAATTGACGCTTTGCAGCAAGGCGGTGTGATTGTTTACCCAACCGAAGCTGTTTTTGGTCTTGGTTGCGATCCTGATAACCAAGCTGCGGTTGAAAAGCTTTTAGCCATCAAACAACGCCCTGTAGAAAAAGGCTTAATTTTAATTGCTGACAATTATGGCCAGTTATTAAAGTATGTAGATGATGCCAAAATCCCCATGGATAAACGTGCTGATATCTTCTCACAATGGCCAGGTGCTATCACTTGGGTGATGCCAGCAGCAAAAGAAACGCCAAAGTGGTTAACGGGTCAGTTTGATACTATTGCTGTGCGTGTAACTGATCACCCAACAGTAAAAGCCCTGTGTCAGCAATTTGGTAAACCGTTGGTTTCAACAAGTGCAAACTTAACCGGTCAAGAAACGGTAATGACTATCGCTCAAGCAAAAAGCGAATTTGCTGATACGGTAGATTTTTATGTTGATGAGCCGCTGGGTGGCAACAGTCAACCAAGTGTGATCAAAGACGCTGCGACCGGCAAAGTATTTAGAGGATAAACATGCAAAGCGAGCTACTCGAACAAGTTAAAGCCTATTTAATGGCCTTACAAGATACAATTTGTCAGGGCCTTGAAAGTGCCGATGGCAAAGCAAAATTTGTTGAAGATAATTGGCAACGTGCAGAAGGCGGTGGTGGACGTACGCGTGTTATCCAAGGTGGTAATGTCATCGAACAGGGTGGGGTAAATTACTCGCATGTATTTGGCGCTTCAATGCCAGCATCTGCAACAGCGCACCGCCCTGAGCTCGCAGGTCGTAGTTTTCATGCATGTGGTGTGTCATTAGTGATCCATCCGAATAATCCACATATTCCAACGAGTCACGCCAATGTGCGTTTCTTCATTGCCGAAAAAGAAGGTGAAGAGCCAATTTGGTGGTTTGGCGGTGGTTTTGATTTAACACCTTACTACCCTGTTTTTGAAGATGTACAACATTGGCATCAAGTGGCAAGCGATCTGTGTCAGCCATTCGGTGTAGCGGTATACGACAAATATAAAAACTGGTGTGATGAATACTTTTATTTAAAACACCGTGGTGAAACGCGTGGTGTTGGTGGCTTATTCTTTGATGATTTAAATGAGCTCGGCTTTGAACAAAGCTTTGCCTTTATGCAGGCGGTAGGAAATGGCTATTTAGATGCTTACCTTCCTATTATTGAGCGCCGTAAAGACACGCCGACAACCGAACAGCAACGCGATTTCCAACTGTATCGTCGTGGTCGTTATGTTGAGTTTAATCTTGTTTGGGACCGTGGCACATTATTTGGCTTACAAACCGGCGGACGTACTGAGTCAATTTTAATGTCGATGCCACCATTAGCACGTTGGGAGTATAACTATGTACCTGCTGCAGATAGCCCAGAAGCTAAGCTGTATCAGTACTATTTACGTCCGCAAGATTGGTTAAACAGCAAAGAATCAGATTTAGTTGCACGCCAGTGGCAGCTTTAATCAAGTATTGAAACCACTCTAATCAACATTGTGTTGTCACCCTCAACGAGGGTGGCGACACTGTCACTGTTAGGCAGCTCTGCCAAGACACTAAATAGCACTTCTGCTTTTAATATCTCTAACTTATCAGATGGTGTATCAATGGGGGCACTAACCTGAGTTAAGCATTGACTAATATCACAGGCATAGAAATCAAGTTTCACCTCAAAATATTCAGGGTGCTGAATAAGCTTATCAAAACCATCAACAATGCTTTGTTCATGTTTATCGCTCTGCGAGGTTTTATCTTGACTGATAAGAGATTGAGCAATCTGTTGAATATCATCCTGATAAATATATTGATCAATCGTGCTTAGTTGATCAGCAGTATCATTCACGCTGTACTGATAGGTAAATAGTAACGCCGCAATAATTCCAATGCAGACTAAAAGAGTTGTTATAAATTTCATTTAAACATCCTTATTTACTATGAAATGCATATAACAACTCTAGCAGTTGCACGAAAAGCGCGCAATTTAGCTTAATTTAAAGCGTCTTACTTGCTCATCCAGTGAACGAGCTAACGACAACAGCTCTTCACTGACTTTTTGGTTTTCATGGGCATCAACCAATGAGTGCTCGGCATTGTCACTAATTGCTATAACGCTTTGATTAATTTCTTCAGCCGCGAGGTTTTGCTGTTCGGTGGCATCAGCGATTTGCACGTTAAGTTGGTTTATTTCGCTCATTTGTGAAGAAATATCACGCAGAGCTTTAGCAACTTGCTTAACTTGAACTGCTCTTTCGTCTGCTTCTTCACAAGAGTTATTCATCGTATTAACGGTTTGTGCAGCTTCAGCTTGTAGTTTATCGATAGTGCGGCGAATTTCGTCGGTTGAGTCATGGGTGCGTGTTGCTAAAGTACGTACTTCATCGGCTACCACAGCAAAACCTCGGCCAGCTTCACCAGCACGAGCTGCCTCAATCGCAGCATTAAGTGCAAGTAAGTTAGTTTGCTCGGCAATGCTACTGATCACCTCGAGTACTTTGCCAACGTCTAACGTTTGCGTTTGTAGTTGACTTACTTGCTCAGCTGCTGCTCTAACATCTGCCGCAAGTTGATTAATACTTTGCTCAGTGTGCTCAGCAACATGTAAGCTTTGCTGCGCAAGTTGATTACTATGCTCAGATTTCTCAGACGCAAAATGGGTGGTGTTTTTAACTTCGCTTGATGAGCTTTCTAATTCGTTGATAGCGGCAGCGACCGAATCTGTCCCTTGCTTTTGCTTTAAAATCGCTTGCTCGGTGGCATCCGCTGAGGCATAAATGCTTTCGGCAGAGTGGATCAATACCTTAGAAGAATGGGAGACTTGGGCAATATTATCTTTAAACGCGCCTATCATGTGATTAAAGCTGGTGGCGAGAGAGCTAAGCTCGTCATTATTATTGTCGTCTATCGTGAGGCTTAAATCTTTATTGGTGGTTGCCAAGTGCATAGTATGGCTAATGACTTTTAAGCGTTTGATGAATATTTTTCTAAACATCACAGCCAGTAGTGAAAATGCAGTAATGAAAATAGCCGTTAGTAGTAGCGTGTTCATTAAGGTGTTTTGCGATACTTCTTGCTCAATATCAGCCAACGAATAACTAATTTTCACTACACCTAACACATCGCCTTCTTGTGCTTGATGGCAGCCTAAGCAGTTTGTTCCTTTATAGTCACTGCGAGCAAACATAGGCTTAAGATAAGTCATCGTACTATTTTGATTATCAATAAATAGTGCTTCAGTGCCTGTTAGTGCTTTTCGCTCAGCATCGTTAGTCGCAACTTGGTTGGCATTTCCTGGCCCATAAATTTTATTAACGATTGGACTACGAATGATATGAGCATCTGCAATATTAGGATGGCTTCTTAATTTAGTACTCAGAATTTCGCGATTAGCCATGGTGCCAGTTAGCATCATGGTATTAATAGAGTCAAAATAATTATCGGCAAGCAGTTTTATGTTACTTTCAACGGTATCTTGCGCTAATTCATGCTGCTGCTGGGCGCTGCTGAATATACTGGCAAACAGCACCAATACGCCTGTCAGAGCCAACAAGGCATAAATTTTAAATTGGATAGACTTCATTTGACGACGCTTTTTCTAAATTAAGGAAAATTTATTATCTTTATTTAGAAAAAGCGTACATTGATATAGCGCAAAGCTTCGTTAGTTTTGATTGATCATATGGCTGGCGAGTTGCGATAACGATTGTCTTAACCCTTCACGCAGGAGTGGGTTATCAATCTCGATATCAAGCGTTTTATTCATACAATGCATCCATTGGTCACGTAGGTCTTGATCAATAGGGAAAGGCATGTGACGCTTTCTTAGCATTGGGTGACCATATTTTTCAACGAATAGGTCAGGGCCGCCCAGCCAGCCAGATAAAAACTCAAAGAATACTTGGCGAATTCTATCTAAAGGCTGAGGATGCATATCATATAATGGTTTGGCGTATTCATCTGTGGCCATTATGTCGTAAAATCGATTTGCAATTGCTCGAGCTCCTGCTTCACCGCCAATAATTTCGTAAGGTGTTTTTTCTGGGGTAGGCGTTTCAGGCGTTGGTTTCGATTTAGAAAAAAGTCGTTTAATCATAATATTAATAAAGCTCTACAGGGCGAAGAGGTTGCTTCACTATGGACAAATATGCGGTTTTTGGAAATCCAATAAAACATTCGAAATCACCCGCAATACACGCACAATTTGCTGCATCATTAAACGAGCAAATACAATACAGCGCCATTTTAGCACCAACAGATGCATTTGAAAAAACTGTCGCTGAGTTTTTCGCTGCGGGTGGTAAAGGGGCTAATGTCACCTTGCCATTTAAAGAGCAAGCATTTGCCATGGTCGATGAACTTACAGAGCAAGCGAAAATAGCCGGAGCAGTAAACACGATTAAACAACTCGAAGATGGTAGCCTACTGGGGGATAACACCGATGGTGTAGGGCTTGTTAAAGATCTTTTAGCCAATAATGTCACCTTAAAAGGGCTGCGAGTACTTCTTATTGGCGCCGGTGGTGCGGCGCGAGGCGTCATTCAGCCATTATTGAATGAGCAAATCGAAAGTTTAACAATAGCCAACCGTACCGCCGAAAAAGCAAAGGCGCTAGCAAGTCATTTTAATGGTGAAATTGATGTGCAGGGCTTTGCTTTAAATGATATCCCAGCAAACAACTATGATGTGGTAATTAATTCAACCTCAAGTAGCGTAACGGGAGACCTGCCTGGTATAGCTGAAGAGCACGTTGCTAAGTGTCAGTGCGCTTACGATATGTTTTACGCAAATGACGATACCGCATTTATCAGTTGGGTAAAGTTGATTAACCCAACATGTTTAACACTTGATGGTTGTGGCATGCTAGTTGGTCAAGCAGCGCAAGCTTATTTTGTATGGCGCAATAAAATGCCAGAAATCATTCCCGTTGTTAGCGCGCTTAAAGCAGGAGAAATTGCGTGAATCAAGCTATCCAATTTATAGACAGACTCGAATTTAAGCCAGAAGAAAAGCAGTTGGTGTTTTTTGCCCAAGTAAGTGGCTTGATGGTGGAGTGTGTTATTGATACCAGCAAATATGATTTTGCTGATCAAAGCAGTGCGGTTAATTACTTTGAATCTTATCGTTTCGATTACGAAGAACTCGCCGAGCAACTGATTGAAGATGAGCAGTATAACTCGGCAGGACAAATCGAATTAACCGAGGTGTTTTAGCCCTCAGCTAAGTATTCATCTTTAAGCTGAACATAATTATCAGCAGAGACTTTTAAAAAGGCGCGCTCTTGCTCTGTTAAAGGGCGAGCCTGTTTAACAGGGCTACCGACATAAAGGTAACCAGACTCTAAACGCTTGTTAGGTGGTACTAATGAACCACCACCAATGATCACATCATCTTCAACAATTGCGTTGTCCATCACAATCGCACCCATCCCAACAAGTATACGATTACCAAGTTGACAGCCGTGTAACATAACTTTATGACCGACAGTGACGTCATCACCAATAATAAGAGGGTAACCATCGGGGTTTGACTTAGAAGCTCGGGTTAAATGTAAAACACTGCCGTCTTGAATGTTTGTACGTTCACCAATACGTATATAGTTAACATCACCTCGCGCAGCAACAAGAGGCCATACACTTGAATCTTTACCAAGCGTAATATCACCGACTAAAACCGATGACTCATCAATATAAACACTATTATCGTATGTCGGAGTGATCCCTTTATAAGAACGGATAGTCATAAATTCACCTTTTAATTTAAAAATGCGCTCAGTCTAGTGTAACAGCGAAGCAAATAAATACACCAAAACAGAGCTAAATTGACTGCTAAACAGCCAGTTTTAGGGTGTTTAGTTCAAAAGCTGAGCGAACAGTACGTTTTTTTAAATTTTATTGAAAAAAGTGCTTGCGTAAAAAATCCATCTCCCTATAATGCGACCCCACTGACACGGCGGGCAGCAACGAAAGACGCTGAACAACGTAGCAGAGA